>NZ_DITB01000019.1 GCF_002422095.1 Flavobacterium sp. UBA6195 | reverse complement strand
CCAATTTAGTTTGAAGACGTACACCCAGTTCTTTTAAGTTTATACCTTCAGGATGCTTTAAAAACAAGAAATAAATAGATTTGGTTAAATGACTTAATTCAACTTCTTTCTTAAAATAAGGCAGTTGAATTTTATTCTGATAATCAATTTCCATTTTACTGATGCTATTAAAATCAATATTATGGGATTGTTTATTTAGGAGGTCTTTTAAAACCGGAATTAAAAATAATAACTGACCAGTATCTTTAAGTTCTTTTAATTTGTTTTCTAAATCTTGAACTATTTCTTTGGCTTCTTCATCAAGCTGTTCTGAGTAATCTACAGTTGGAAGAAAACTACCAATCATTGCATCACCAAGAGCATAATCTTCCCATTCATTTCTACTAAGATATTGTATTGCTTCCTCAAAAAACAACTCATAATTATTATCTGAATTGGAATAAAAATAATCAGATACTCCAATAATGCCTGAATTAAACTTGAAGAAAAATAAACCTGATTTAATATGGAAATTATATTCAAATAGGTTAAGTAATTCTTCAGAATTAACTTTAAAGGTTTCTGTAATGTTATTATTTAAAATTGTATCAAAATCTTTAAATGCATTTTGTAAAGCATTATCTAACAATTTTTGACCAAAAGAGTCTTTTGCCAAAGTAGGTATTTGATAATAATTGAATTGAGGAGTATAATATGATAATATTTCTTCAACTTGAATTTTAGAAACTTTTATAAATGGCGGATAAATGAAATTTAAACCTAAAGCTGAAAATTTAGTTTTAATTGCCTCATAATTATTTCTAATGAAAAGATTCAACTCTTTATTGTGTTCCTTTTCAAAGTAAATCACATAATTTTCTGGAATATTAAAGTTATTACCAAGATTAATATTGTTCTTTAATGGTAGTTCTTCAATAATTATATTAGAATTATTCAGCATTAGGTTTAAATTATTTCAGGTACTAATTTAAAAAAGCTATTTACATTATATGGATTTATTTTAAAAATTATCATTTCCTACTAAAAAAGTGTCAATAGTTAAAGGTTTACATTTACATTAGTTTTCCTTCATCTGAAAAACTAAAGTAACCTTCTTTAGTAACAATTAAATGATCTATTAAAGTAATATTTAATATTTCCCCACATTTATAAATACTCTTAGTAATAGAAATATCTGCTTCACTTGGCAGTAATTTTCCACTTGGATGATTATGTGCTATCAATATAGCTGTTGCATTACATTTCAAAGCCACTGCAAAAATTAATCTTTGGTCAACAACTGTACCTGTAATCCCTCCTTTTGATAATGAATAAATTCCAAGTAAATTATTAGCCCTATTTAATAGCATTATTTTAAATTCTTCTTGCAATTCAATTGTATCTAGATTCCATGTGGATAAAAAAACTTTGTAGGCACTCTTAGCTGTAGAAATTTTTTCTTTAGGAGTATTGGTGGTTTTATAGGAAACTTGGATTTCTGCAACTTCATTTTGTACTGCATTCATCTTTTTCTGTGTTAAGATTAAAAAAAATAAAAGTCCAAAATTTACCTACTACACTTAAAGCAGTTCATAAATTTTGGACCAAGGAAATTCTAATGAACTAATTGTCCATTAGTGGAAAAAGCATTCCCAACTGGGACTTTACTCATAAAGTCATCAATTGTAGCATTACTCATTTGTGGAGCATTTGCTTGTGTTTCCTGCTCTACATATTCATATCTGTGTGATAGTGTAATGATTTCACCTGTTTCTTTAATGGTGTAATCATATTCTTCACAATTCACTTTTCTAACAGAGCCTGGCAATTCTGTTCCAATTAATGCCTGACAAGTTAATTCATCAAAAGTACATGACATAGTAGCTTTTCTAGCAGTAATGTAATGTCTTCCTGTTTCTTGGGATTTTACTATTTCAATCCCGCCTTGTAGTTCTAGAGTAAAGAATGCTTTTCCTTCCTCTGTTGTTCTTTTTTGATAATTTACAATTCTTACCATCTTTTCTAGTTTTTGAGTTAAACATTAAGATTTTGTACAATACTTTTCCAGATAAAAACTCTTGGCTTTCAACTCAAGATAAATTTACCTGCAGAATAATTTTGCACTATAAACAATACCGGAGGGGTATTGTAATCACTAAGAATTGGTGGGGGTTTTGATACAAGGTGGAGTATGCTTAAAAAAAATTTAAAAAAATTTAGGAGATAATTTTACTACTTTTATGCAATAGTTCAAAAAGCTTTGGAGTTAAAAGCTACTATTGATGCCATATATAAAGCTTTTAATGAAATGGTATATGAATTGTATGTGTTAACAGATGAGTAAATAGAAATTGTAGAGAATAGTTGATTATGATAAATTTTTACAAAGAAAAAATAATTGGGAAGTGGGAAAACGATTTTATTAGTTATGTTTTTGACAAACAAGGCAATATGATTATTCATTGGATTAAAGAAAACTCTCAAGATATAGGGAATTGGTTTATTGAGAATAATGAAATAATAATAAAACATGGTGTAAATTTTAACCAAACTTGGAAAGGCAAAATTAATCATATTACAGATAAAGAACTTTCAATTACAGACTTGTCTAATGAAATAGGAACTGTAGATTTATTATACAGGAAAGAAATACCTCCAACAGAAAAGAAAAACTTTAAAGAAAAACTAACAGAGACTGTCTGGGGTGTTTTTGCTTTAGCTTTTTTTGCGGCTTTGCTAGGTGGTATTGGTTATTTAATTTACAAGGAATTTAAATATGAAAGCCATGAATTTACTTATTTTACTATAGGTATAATGTTATTTGTGCTTTCAGCAATCCCATTGATATTTACTTTGTATAAAGGGAAAGACGATGGTGTTTTGTTTTTGAAAGGCTATTTTATTTTTTATGCTTCTGTTATAATAGTGCCTTTACTTTATTATGTATTCGTAATATTTTTTGCAATAATTACCCTTTGGTATTATATTATAGTTTTAGGTGTTATTATAGCTTTAATTATGCTTGTTCTCAATAAAGAAGAAAAGTGGATATATAAATCTATAATAATTTTAATATCTATAGCTAGCTTATATTTTCTTTATGATGCTAAATCTATTTTGAAAATAAAATTTGAAGTATATTTTGATAATACTAATGTGAATTCTTCCTTGGATGAAGATGAATAGGAGCCTCTTTTGAGGCTCCGTTTTTAACTCAAAAACCAAGCATAGTTTGAATTCCTATCACTCAGTGCTTTTGAGATGCCTTTACTAAAATCAAAGGCATTCACTCCTCTTGAGAGGAAAGTGTCAATGTAGGAGCTTTTATTAGCTCCTGTAAAAAGGTTAAACATGTTCCAAAGGTTAATATCTCCATTTTCTTGTCTACAAAAACTTTCATCATTATAGTAGTCTTTGGCTATGGTGGAAATATGACCATCATTCATCAGTAATTCAGGAAGTATTAATTTCTCCTTTTTTGGAAGATAGTTATACAGCCTACTTTTACCTATAATTTGAGCAAATTGACTTTCTGAAAGATGATAATTCTGTAAATCTTGCATCTCTTTTAAATGTTGGTCAGGAAGATAATTTTCAAGAACATTAGACATTCTAACTATTAAATCAGATGTACTCATTACCTTGATTTCATCTTTAAAACCATCAGTAGAAATACACATATTACAACACACCATATTTTGAAAACCAATAAAGAACTTAAACTTTTCATAACTTTTTTTGTTATATAAGTTTTCTGTATTGTAAGCTCTAACTCCTCCAACTGTTAAAGCCAAAAGATTGCCATTTATATTGGCTGTTATTGAGGGGATTCTAAATGCAAAAGCCATTCTTTCATAATACATTGTTCTTTGATGTTCTGTTAATTCTTTAGCAGGAACATGAAGTGCATCAGGAGTTCTGCCTCTAATGAGGTGACTTGTTCTAATTTCAGGTTTATCTATAACTTCATTTGGAAATACTTTTACAATTGAAGCATAAGCTGTTTCAATAAATTCCTGATGAGAAATAGTAATTTCATTGTCTTTTGTGAAGACAGGAATAATGCAGTCTCCTTTTAAATGAGAAAGGCTAACCTCTTCTGTGTTAGCCTCTATAAAGGGAGATTTAGCAACAATTTTAGGTGTACTCCTAGAAGAAATAACTTCACTTTCTTGCTTTAAGAGTATTGGTGCATTTTGTTCAGATTTAACTGGTGTGAGGATAAGTTCCGTTTCCATTTTTTGATACATTAGAAATAAGGTTAGTTAAAAGGTTCTTTTTGTTTATGAATTCTTGTTCTAAACTCTTGGCTAAATCAAGATTGTTATGATACAAATCAGATAGTTCCTGTAAATTCATACACTCTACTATTTTCTGTTGCATTTCAGTTTTTGTCATGGTACTATTACACCATTCTAATATCTTTTTCCCTGTATGAGTACTGATAAGAAATTGGGGTTTCCCTTCAAAAAGTAGAGTCCTGTCTTTAGAGGCAGTTGCAAAGTGTTTGCTGTCAATATCAAAAACTATTGTAAACTCATAACTAATCTCATCTCTTTGGATTGCTTTTAAGCCTACTTTCTCTGGAACCATTTTGCCATTCTTTTCACTAATGACATAATCTTGTTTTACCCTCATGGTGGCAATAACATGAGCATTGCAATTCAATATCTTATCTACAAATGCTTTTTGCATAGGAGTAATTTTGCTCCAATTGGTAAAACTATTTCCAGGCAATGAAGCATGATAGTCAATTAAGAAATCCCAACAATGACTTGTGGAATCAATAATGATGACTTCAATTCCGGAATTGATACAAACATCAATAGCTTGTATATATCTTTCAGGAGAATGCGGATTACTTAAGTTAAGCACACTATATTCTCCCAAGTGTGCATAAAGATTAGCTGAGCCATTTTCTGTATCAATGACAGCAACTTTACTCATGTCTCCATTTGTAAGCCCTTGAGCTATTAGAAGAGCACTCATTGTTTTACCTGAACCTGATGGCCCTTGTAAAGCCATTTTTATCTTGGCTTTATTTCTTTGTGATTTTTGTAATTGCATGATTTAAGAATTTATTGTTAATAATTTAAATTAAAAAAGCTAATCTGTATAGATTAGCTTAAGGTGATTAATTTAATTGTGTCACTATATCCTTAAAATATATAAGGGGCTTCGGATAAAGTGACATATTTTTATATTACATAATCTGAAAAATCAGTGTATAGAAAATTGTGTAGTTTTAATGTGTTAATGTCGTAAATTTCTGTTATTAAATGATATCTATTGCCACAATATCTATAACTTCCGTCAATTTTTAAGACTAAGTCTAGAAGCTTTCCGTAAAAGAAAAGTACTTGATTTTCTTCATTATTTAGCCTACTATATGTGTCCTTAAATGGAAAAATATTTGTACTTAAGAATCTGTCGTTTGCTTTTAGATAATTCAATTTTGAAGCCATGTCTTTTTCTCTGAATAATGATATAAAACCTGAATTTGGACTAATACCAATCAAGTTTTTAACAGGTTTTCCAGCTCTTGATCTTGTTTGAACTATCATTTGCATTATTTCTTCTATAAAAAAAACAATGTCTTTGTAGATGGATATTAATTGGAATAAATTCTCATCTAAAGTAATTTCACTTGTTGATAACGTATCTTTATTTTCCTCATTAAAATTGACTTTTTTTGCATATGTTACACATGATTGCAAATAATAAATAAAAAGCAGGTTTTTAGATTGATTAATTTGAAATTCTTTTTGGTTTTGATAAACAATTACATGAAGAATGAGTAATCGTATTAACTCATAATCTTTTTTTGTTGCTTTTTTACTATTGATGTAAACTACTTTTGAATTGATTATCTCATTTTCTAAGGCTTCAAATAGTTTAATTCCTGAAATACTATGTAAAAGTAAACCATCATCATCTGTAATTAAATGATTCCTAACTACATTATCATAAAACTGAAATACCTTTTCTTGAATATCTTCAGAGGTAAAAAACAACTCATCATTTTTAAATACACTTGTTAATCTGCAGTTTAAAAACTGATTAGTAATAGCTGCCCAAAAAATGTAAGTACTTATACTTCCATCAAAAAAATTGTCTGATAGATATTGTTCTCCTTTTTCTAGAATAAAAATTTCTTTAGCAGGTAATTGCAATCTATTCATCCCAAATCTATTACCTACAGCATTACCAATATTAAGTTCTGCACTTTTAGCTCTTTCTTTAATAGAATTATATACCTTGTCAAGAATATCTTTTTGTTTATTGATATTGGTATAACTTACATCTTCAGAACCATAAGATTTAAACTTGTTTACAATTTCAATTATTTTTTGATTAGTATCTATTGGAAAAGGTAAAGATTCAGGTTTAATACCTTTAGGAGGTGGCATAATAATATAAATATCACCTGCTTTTCTTTGTCTTGCTAAGGCTTGTATAACTGAATTAGGGATAGACCTAAAAACACCATTATTGTTTATAAAACTTTTATCTAGAGCAATCGGAATAAATATAAACATTACATGGTTTTCTTTTGTAATGTTTACTCCTGTAGTAAAATTAGTTCCTATATTGATTGCATCAACTTCATATTTAGCAACATCATTAGCTGTATCAAAAGTATCTGCGTAGCAATAATTAATTCTACAGCCTGATAATTGCAAAATCTGATTTACATCTGGATTAGCCTTGAAATTACTTTCTATCTGTTTTTTGGAATACACAATAAAATCAAAACTTGTTTTATTATTTGCAGCTCTTTCAAACAACTTCATAAAGTTATCGTTCTTAGTTAAATCATATTTTTCATTGAAGATTAAATGCAGTTGGCTTTGTTTATCAGGAAATACTATTCTTTCAGATTCTAGTATTTGAATTTCTTTATTAGTAAACTCCGAAAGGTATTTAATAACCTCCTTTGAAGCCTCATTAAATGTTGCACTTACAACAAAAATTTTATGTATCAAATTTTGATATCTCCAGAAGCCATAAATTAAATCTTCTCTAAAATTGTGAATACTATCATGAATTTCATCAAAAAACAAAATGATTTTTTTGTTGTTTGCTTCGCAATAAGTTTGAAGTGAGTTGAAATATTTTACTTTTTTATTAGATTGAAACAGGATGTTATCACCTGAGTTTCCTAGAAGTGCATTAATTGACATTACATGAACCTTAAAATTTTCAGGTTGAAATTCATTTACAGCATCAACGTCACTAAAAAATCCATAGTTTAAAGGAGTATTTGTAAAGGTTTCAAAAGTATAATTATTAATCTTCATCATGTTGAAAACACTAGAAGTGTTAATGTCGCTTTCTGCAGTTAAGTCAGCTACATATTGATTAATTAAATTATTGAAAGGAACTGCTAAAATAACCACATACTCCTCTAATTTTGAATACTCCTTAATCAATTCAATAACAGAGTAAGATTTACCTTGCCCTACTCCAGCATTAATAACCACTGTATCCTTTGTATGTAATTTAGGGATTAAGTTAGATACAATTTGGGGTGAAATAAATCCTTGATCATTAGGAGTAATGATTGTTTTTGGTGCAACGTTGTATAAAGTATTGTCAAAATCATCTGGGTTAATTTGCTTAAATTCTACAGGTAAATCAATTAATTCAAAATCTATTAAACTCATAATAAAAACTTTCTATATGAGTAAAAATAAACAACTTGAATTAATTTTTATCTAATCCTTCCAGCTTTTTAGTCAAAATTGATATCTGGCTACTAATTTGACTTTGAACAACCTTTGCATAATGCCCTTGAGTAGTGGTAATTTTTGAATGCCCTAATAGTTCTGAAACAACTTCCATAGGCACACCATTGTTTAGTAAAACTGTAGAAGCAAATGTTTTTCTAGCTATATGATGAGTTAATGTTTTTTGTAATCCGACAACATCAGCAATTTCTTTAAGGTATTCATTAAACTTTTGATTGGAAATGTTGGGAAAGCAAAAATCAGAATTGGTGTCATCAAAATGTGCAATGATTTCTCTTGCCTTTGGAAGAAGAGGAATTTTATACTCCCTTAATGTTTTACTTCTTTTAATTACAATCCATAAGTTGTTATCATAACCTGTTATAATGTCTCTTTTTTTTAATAGGCTCATTTCTTTAAAAGCTAATCCGGTGTAGCAACAAAAAACAAACAGCAACTTAACGTTATTAATTCTTTCTGTTTTAAATTGATGTTTTTCTAATTGGTTAAGTTCTGCTTTTGTTAAGAAAACAATATTTTTACTAACTGATTTGGCTTTATACAACATAAATGGATCTTTTTCTAAGTAGCCTTCAGAAATTGCAAACTTAATTATTCTTCTAAACCTTTGAATAACTTTATTAATTGTACTTTGTGCTAAACCTTTTTTTTTATCAACGTCTATTTTTAAATAAAATTCAAACTCATCTAAAAAGTTATTTTTGATATCTTTCAACTTGATATCATTGGTTTTAAACTTGTATTTTACAAAGTTTTTTAAATGGTTAAAAGATTCCATGTACTTATTGTAAGTAACCTGCTGTATTTCTTTGTCTAAGAGTTTTTTTAACCTGACCATGTATTCTTGATAAACTTCTAATACAGCCTTTTCTGCTTTTGGTTTTTCTCCTTTGTAAATTTTATAGATATCAACAACATCAAAATCTTGTTTTTTAATTTGAAGCAACAAAAAAGCCTGATTAATTTTTGATTTAATCAGGCTCAATTGGCTATTGATATTTGTATTTTCTTCATTTGGAGGTTTTACTAATTGGAGTTTACTGTTCCAAAGATTAGGGTTTATTAAAACTCCTATTGAAAATTCATATCTTTTTTCTTGATATGTTATTCTGCATCTTAAAGGACATTTTCCAAGTTTATTTATCCTAGCTTTTTGAAGCAAGAATAAAATTGATAATTTATAATTATTCATTTGATTTATAGTTTTAAAAAATGGTACACCTAGAAAAAAAAGTGGTACACCTAAAAGTATGCCTTTTTTTTGATTAATTTTAGGATAAAAGGGTAAGGGTAAAAAATGGTTAAAAAAACCAAGAAGTATAAAAATCAAAAAAGCCCTGCATCAAATGCAAAGCTTTTCATTGGTCTAACTACTAAACCTTTTGGTACTTTCGTACCTAAACAACACAACTATTTTAAATATTTTAAGAGGGCAAAAAAGCCTTTCTTTTACGAAAGGCTTCCTCTTTACTGGCGGTCTGGACGGGACTCGAACCCGCGACCCCATGCGTGACAGGCATGTATTCTAACCAACTGAACTACCAAACCAGTGCTTGATTGCGAGTGCAAATATACTACGGTTTTTTATTCCTGCAAATATTTTTGCAAAAAAAATCAAACTTTTTTCAGTAATATCAACCAAACTTTTGTTTTTCAACCAAATACGTAAGTAAAATTTTTTCAAAATTTTCACTCAAAGAAACGGGTACATAACGAATTTGATACTGCATACACGTTGCTTCTATCGTTTTGAAATATTCTTGCACCGCTTTTTGATACGATTCTTGCGTATTTTCGGCAAATAAATTGATTTCTTCTCCCGATTCTACATCAATAAACTTACGAGGCGTATTGTCAAAACTAAAATTTAACTCGGTTTTTTCATCATACACATGAAAAACTACTACTTTATGTTTGTTGTGTTTTAAATGTTGAAGCGCTTTGAAAATTTTATCGTTGTCTTCGTTTTGGAACATATCGGTAAATAAAATCACCATAGAACGACGATGAATGTTTTCGGCAATTTGATGTAAAAAAGTTACGGTATCCGTTTTTCTAGTGGTTTTGTTTTGCGACAACACTTCTTCCAGCTTGTTTAAAATCATGCGGTGATGACGCTCGCTTCCTTTTTCTGGCGAATAATATTCATACGTATC
The DNA here is from genome assembly GCF_002422095.1 of Flavobacterium sp. UBA6195. GTDB lineage: Bacteria > Bacteroidota > Bacteroidia > Flavobacteriales > Flavobacteriaceae > Flavobacterium. The sequence continues at coordinate 7,584 of NZ_DITB01000019.1, read as the reverse complement.
CGAATAAACACTCAATCCAACTGCATCGCGTTGCTTTTTAAGCAAATTCATCAAAACCGCGGAAGCCAATACCGAAAACCCAATTTTACTCTCATAAAACGGCTGATTTTCCTTTAATTTCGGATAATGCATCGAAGACGAGTTGTCTAAAATCAAATGACAACGCAAATTGGTTTCTTCTTCGTAACGTTTGGTGTATAATCTATCGGTTTTGGCGTATAATTTCCAATCGATATGCTTGGTACTTTCTCCTGGATTGTAAATTTTATGTTCTGCAAACTCTGCCGAAAATCCATGAAAAGGCGATTTGTGCATACCCGATATAAAACCTTCGACAATTTGGTTGGCCAAAAGTTCTAAATGCTGAAAACTGGAAATTTTTTCTATTTGCTGCTCTAAATTCATATCGTAAAGATAGAAAAAGATTTTATTTTTTGTGAAAGGTGATGAACGAAAGGTTATGGATAAAAAAAGGCCCAACTTTCGTTGAGCCTTGAATTTCTTTTTCAAAGATTATAGTAATGCATCAATTGCATCAGTATACGTTTTCTTTGGAGCAACACCCACTTGTCTTCCAACCACTTCTCCGTTTTGGAATACTAAAACTGTTGGAATATTTCTAACTCCGTATTTTGCAGCAAATTCTTGGTTTGCGTCAACATCTACTTTTCCTACTACTGCTTTTCCTTCATACTCAGCAGAAATTTCGTCGATAACTGGACCTACCATTCTACATGGACCACACCAAGCTGCCCAAAAATCTACTACTACTGGTTTATCTGATTTTAAAACTACTTCTTCAAAAGTAGCATCTGTAATTGCTAATGCCATATTGTTTTTCTTTATATTTTTAATTAATCGATATGCAAATTTAAAAATTTAATTGAAATGAATTCGCTTTTAAAAATTAGTTTTTGTTATATAAATATTGTTATAATTGATTAAAATTTTTCATTAAGCCCAAAAAGGAATATATTTTTTGTATTTTCTTGAATTACTCGTTGGATCATCATCTTTTATTAATCCTTCATTTATTGTATCTTTAATAATTCTTGATGCAATAGCAGAATTTTGCTCTTCAATTTGAAAGCGTTCTCTTAAACTTTGATTAGTCATGATATCATTCGAAACATATCGTAAGCAAGCATGTTGATAACAAGCTCTTATTTTATCTTTCTTATCCAATTTACTTAAATCTTTATAACTAAAAAGTGTTATTCGAGTTCTCTTTTCAGAAACAATAAAATCTACTGCTGGTAATTGATATATTTCATTATAAAAAATTACTTTATCAATCCCACTCCCTTTTTCCTCACATATTCCAAACCTCCTTAAAACATCTGCAAGCCGTTCGTTTCTAGAAACGTATTCATCAATGAATCGTTGTGGGGTAATTAGTGGTATACCAGGATTCGAAATTTCAATTCTATCAGAAAATATTTCTATCATTGGAAATCCTTTTTCACTAAAGTCTTGATGAATAATAGCATTTGCCACAAGTTCTCTTATTGCAATTTCGGGATACATTCTAGTTTCGCTTCTTAATGCCCTTCCAATCTCTTCGTTTGCCGGAAGTTGTCCATTAACCCAATCTATTAGCCCTTCAAAACCTACTGCATAGCCTCTTTTCCCAATCTGTTCTCTTATAGTGTCTATTTTATTTTTACCTTTATAAACAATAACCCGAACTGCTTTTCTTCCCACTTCCTCAAACTCATCCAAATTCTTAGCTAATAATATGGCTCCTAACTTTGTTATATCATAAGAATCTTTGTTTTTTTTAATAAACTTTTCTGAAACGAATTTTTCTAATACTGCATCCTGATTATTAGGGTAGGGTAATTTTAATAATTCAAAATATGTTTGGGTATTTAATAAACTAACAACTTCATTCGAAGTCAATTTTTGTTTTACTAATTGCTCTTCTAAAGGCTTAACTGGTTCTTTTCTCCATATTTTAGCTTCTTTTTCTGGGAATTCATTTAAATTTCTTGTATAACTTGAAATCCTTATATAAGATTTATGAAAAAAGCTTACTGGTCTATTTAATGCACTTGGAATAATTACTAATGAAATATTCACTCCTTCTTTGTATTCAAAATTATAAGATCTAAAATCTATCTTTGGTTCTAATCTATTTATTAGCCAACTTTCTATATCTTCTTTCCCTTTTTTCGCTGATTTAATATTAAATGTTGTACCTAATATTTTGTGCGTTTTATCTTCAATTCCGTAGACAAGATAACCAAAAGGCTGATTATGTAAACATGCTCCATTAGATAATGCTGAAATTCGCTCTCCTATTTCTTCCGCTGAATGATAGTTGTGCTTAAACTCAACCCATTCGCTTTCGTTAGGTTGTTTTACCAAATCATTTACTATACTTATTAACTTTTCTTGTTCCATAATCAAATAACCATCAAATAAACTTCTCTTTATTTATAAGGGTTCTATACACATATATTATACTTTAATCAAATAACCATCAAATAAGATTATAAAATTGTTAATAACTTTAATTAACAAATTATTTCTTCAATACGAAAACTAATTTAACTTGAAACTCAACTGCATTCGTTCTAATTCTTGTAATAGTTCCGATGAAATTTTAACCTTTAACTTTCTACTCGGCATCACTAACTTAGTTTTTACTACAATTTCTTCTTTTTCTGTTGGTACTGCAATATCCATTTCTTCCATTTCATCAAAATTCTCTTCCATTTCATCTTCGGTATCGGTCGAAATCATCGCTACTGGTTTTTCTTCTACCATTCGTTTGATTTTTTCCAACTCCATTACTTCAAAAGTCACATTATGATCTCCTTTGTGTTGGGTAAAAATTTGATTTAATTCCGAAATAACACCTTCTTTAACATCATTTATCGCTAATTGAAGTACGAGTTTTTTGGCGAAAGTTGGCAACACATCCGCCAACATTTTCACATCAACAAACTGAATTCGTGGATCCGATTTTTTTCCAGTTTCTCGGTTAACCCAACCTTCTTTCACAGTAATTTTAAAATAGGCAAACTGATTTTGCAGTAAGAAATGACGGAACTTTAAATACTCTTCATCAAAAATTCGGAATTCAAAACTTTCATCATAACCTTCCACTACAAATGTTGCCCAACCTTTTCCGTTTTTAGCGGTTCGATGTTGTACATTAGTTACAATTCCGCCAAAAGAAAGGTTTTTCCCAACTTGTTGTTCTAAGTTTTTTAGACCTTCTAAATTGGTATTACAGAAATATTTCATTTCAAATTTATAATCATCTAAAGGATGACCCGAAATGTAAATTCCAACGACTTCTTTTTCTTTGGCTAATTTTTCCATCGTGCTCCATTCCTCACATGGCGGCACTTGTGGTTCTGCAATTTGTACTTCTGAAGCATCACCAAACAAACTTACTTGAGCCGAGTTTTCGTTTTCTTGAAATTTTGAACCATAACGAATCGCTTTTTCCAAGAACGTTATTCCATCACCATCATGATGAAAATATTGCGCTCGATGCGTTTCGGTAAAACCATCGAAACCGCCTGCTAATGCTAAGTTTTCAAACGCTTTTTTATTGGCAGCACGCAAATCAATACGTTTGGCTAAATCAAAAATGGATTTGTATTTTCCGTCTTTACGGTTATCAATTATGGTTTGAACAGCTCCTGCACCAACACCTTTAATAGCTCCCATTCCGAAACGAACCGCATAATCTTCATTTACTGTAAATTTATAGTACGATTCATTCACGTCTGGACCCAAAACGGCTAATCCCATGCGTTTACATTCTTCCATAAAGAACGACACTTGTTTGATATCGTTCATGTTATTGGAAAGTACCGCAGCCATATATTCCGCTGGATAATGTGCTTTTAAATATGCGGTTTGGTAGGCAATCCAAGCATAACAAGTAGAGTGCGATTTATTGAAGGCATAACTCGCAAACGCTTCCCAGTCCGTCCAAATTTTGTCTAATTTTTGTTCGTCATGTCCATTGGCTTTCGCTTGATCGATGAACTTAGATTTCATTTTATCCAAGACATCTTTCTGCTTTTTACCCATCGCTTTACGAAGTACGTCGGCATCACCTTTAGAGAAATTAGCCAATTTTTGCGACAAAAGCATCACCTGTTCTTGGTAAACGGTAATTCCGTACGTTTCCCCTAAATATTCTTCACAAGCATCTAAATCGTAAGTAATAGGCTCTTCTCCATTTTTTCTACGAATAAACGACGGAATATACTCCAACGGTCCAGGTCGATATAACGCATTCATGGCAATTAAATCGGCAAAAACTGTTGGTTTTAAGTCCTTCATATATTTTTGCATTCCAGGCGATTCGTATTGGAAAACACCAACCGTTTCACCTCTTTGGAACAACTCATATGTTTTAACGTCATCAATTGGAAATTCGTCAGGATTCAAATCGATTCCTAAACGATATTTTACCAATTTTACCGTGTCTTTAATTAAGGTTAGGGTTTTTAATCCCAAGAAGTCCATCTTCAACAAACCAGCACTTTCAGCGACGGAATTGTCAAATTGGGTTACATATAAATCGGAATCTTTGGCAGTGGTTACGGGAACGAAATTCGTAATATCATCAGGCGTAATAATCACACCACAAGCATGAATTCCGGTATTTCGCATCGAACCTTCTAACACTTTTGCTTGTTGAATGGTTTCTCCTGCTAAGTCTTCTGAATTGGCAATTTCGATTAATTCTTTAACTCTATCAAACTCTTCTGAACGTAAAGCTTTTTTGACTTCACTTTCGTCTTCAGCTAAGAATCGTGCTAAATTCCATTTCGACGGCATCATACCTGGAATTAGTTTCGCAATTCTATCGGCTTCAAAAAGCGGCAAATCCAATACACGAGCGGTATCACGAATAGCTGATTTCGTAGCCATTTTACCATAGGTAATAATTTGCGCTACTTGGTTTGCTCCGTATTTATTGATTACATAATCCATTACACGACCACGACCTTCATCATCGAAGTCAATATCAATATCGGGCATGGAAACACGGTCGGGATTAAGGAAACGCTCAAAAAGCAAATCGTATTTAATTGGGTCGATATTCGTAATTCCTAAACAATATGCAACGGCCGAACCCGCAGCCGAACCACGACCTGGTCCAACAGAAACGTCCATTTTTCTAGCTTCAGCAATGAAATCTTGTACAATTAAGAAATAACCTGGATAACCTGAATTGGAAATCGTAAGTAATTCAAAATCCAAACGTTCTTGAATTTCGGGTGTGATTTCTCCATAACGCTTTTTGGCACCTTCCATGGTTAGATAACGCAAATACGCATTTTCACCACGAACGCCACCATCAATATTATCTTCCTCTACTTCAAATTCATCTGGAATTTTGAATTTTGGAAGTAATACATCACGATATAAAGAATACGGTTCGGTTTTATCTATGATTTCTTGAATATTGATAATCGCTTCAGGTAAATCGGCAAAAAGTTGCTTCATTTCGTCACCCGATTTGAAATAATATTCTTGATTTGGTAATCCATAACGATAACCGCGTCCGCGACCAATTGGTGTTGCTTGTTTTTCACCATCTTTTACACACAATAAAATATCGTGTGCGTTGGCGTCTTCTTTATTAACGTAATAGGTATTGTTAGTCGCGATTAACTTCACATTGTGCTTTTTCGCGAAAGCTATTAAGGTTTGATTAACGCGATTTTCGTCTTCTTGTTTGTGACGCATTAATTCCAAATAGAAATCGGAACCGAATTGTTCTTTCCACCAAATCAAAGCTTCTTCGGCTTGACTTTCTCCAACATTTAGAATTTTGCTTGGAATTTCACCATATAAATTTCCTGAAAGAACAATAATATCCTCTTTATATTTCTCAACAATATTTCTATCGATTCTTGGTACGTAATAGAAACCATCGGTATAAGCAATCGAAGACATTTTGGCTAAATTGTGATAGCCTTTTTTATTTTTTGCCAATAGAACCACTTGATAACCGTTGTCTTTTTTGGTCTTATCTTTATGATCGTCGCAGATATTGAATTCGCAACCTACGATAGGTTTGATTACGGTTTCGGTTGGTATTTCTCCGTTTTCGACTAATTCTTTATTTTTAGTTTCAGCAGCTTTGTTGTGATTTAAAACGGCGCTTACAAAATGAAACGCACCCATCATATTACCTGTATCCGTCATAGCAACCGCTGGCATTTTGAATTTTGCCGAAGCTTTTACTAAATCATTAATCGCAATGGTGGATTGTAATACTGAAAACTGTGTATGATTGTGCAAATGCGCAAAAGCAGCGTCTTTTAAATCGGCTTTTGTTGCATCTGAAATAGTGGCTTGCTCTTCTTCGTTTTGGATTTTTTGCAATCGCACTCTAATTTCTTCCGAAGCTTTTTTAAGATTGATGTGCTTTAAACCAATTAACTGGATTTCGTCCAGATTTTTTTCTCGGAAACTTCTGAAATATTCTGGCGTTACATCTAACTCTTCTTTGGTGAAAACTTCTCTTTTTATTAACTCAAGAAAACAACGCGTTGTTGCTTCCACATCGGCAGTAGCATTATGTGCTTCTGCGAAAGGTTGATTGAAAAGATATTGATGTAACTCGGTTAATGTTGGTAATTTGAATCTTCCTCCTCGGCCGCCTGGTAATTTTAATAAGTTGGCGGTGATTTCAGTACAGGTATCCAAAACCGGCATTTTCGTCATATCGGAACCAATGTTCATACGATGGAATTCACACCCCATAATATTAACATCAAATCCTACATTTTGCCCAACGATGAATTTTGCTTTTGAAAGAGCAATGTTGAATTTCTCTAAAACTTCTGATAACAGAATTCCTTGTTCCATTGCTAACTCGGTAGAAATACCATGAATTCTTTCGGCATCATACGGAATATTGAAACCTTCGGGCTTAACCAAATAATCTTGGTGCTCGATTAAATTCCCCATTTCGTCATGTAACTGCCAAGCAATTTGTATACAACGAGGCCAGTTATCGGTATCGGTAATAGGTGCCGACCAACTGCGCGGTAATCCTGTAGTTTCTGTATCGAAAATTAAGTACATCTATCTGATAATTAAGCTAAAAACAAAACACAAAAGCTGATTTTGAATAAAAACAAAAATACAGTTTAAGTTAGTGAATGCCAATTTAAGTTATCAACAAAAACAAAAAACCATCTGAATTACTCCAGATGGTTTTAATCTATATTTAAAAAAATTAGAAACTTCCTAATGGAACTTTGTAAAAAACACCTTCTGAAAAAGTAACAACCTCGCCTTCTTCATCAACAACATTAAATTTGAACTTACCCGTATATCTACCATCCAAAACCTCAGTAATTGTAACTTCACCATTACTTTGTTGCACATTAACAACTTGAAAAGTTGCATCATTATTTCCACCAACAATCGTTATTAAATCTCCAGCTCTATATCCAGTACCACGAGATACAACTGTAATAGAATTTACATTTCCAATATTTGTAGTTGTTGCAACTCTTAATCCTGAACCAGATCCTCCAATTGTTTGGGCGCCAGTAGCATTATCAACATAACCCGTACCCTGATCAATAA
>NZ_DITB01000020.1 GCF_002422095.1 Flavobacterium sp. UBA6195 | reverse complement strand
CAGCACATGTTGGTTGTACGGTTACACTTCCTGCTGGTGTACTTGGTACTGATGGAACTGCATTTACAGTGACACTAGAACCTGTTGCTGTACAAGTATTATCTGTTGTTGAACGAACACGTAAAGTATAAGTTCCTGGAGCTACACCTGTAAAGGTAGCACTTGATTGATAAGTCGTACCATCAATGCTATACTCAACTCCTGATTGCGTAGTGAATACAATCGTTCCTGTTGTTACAGCACATGTTGGTTGTACGGTTACACTTCCTGCTGGTGTAGTTAAAACACATGGAGGAGAAACTGGAACCGGAGTACTAGTCGCGGAATTATTAGATGTAGTTGGATCAGGAGCATTGCTTGAAATAGATGCTGTATTGGCATAACTACCTGTATTTAAAACGGTAGCAGTTATTGTCATTGTGGCTGTTGCACTAGGTGCTAAAACCCCTATATTCCAATTAGATGAAGAAAAAGTACCCACAGACAAAGTTGGAGACCCAACTAACGTATATCCAGAAGGTAATGGATCATTCACAACAACATTATAAGCGTTATATAATGAACTATTATTTGTAGCTGTAATTGTAAAAGTTACATTACTACCAATTATTGGAGCACTATTATTTACCGTTTTAGTAACACTTACATCAGTGTCACAATATTCAGTTATTAAATTAATAGAAGTACTAAGATTAGGTCCTCCACAAGGGTTTGGTAGTACGTATTGAACGACAACTGTTCCAACACCTGTAAACGTTATATTATTACCCACCAATACTCCAGGTCCACTTAAAACAGAAAGTGTACCTCCTGAAGGAGATGGTATTAAATCCACATTGGAACCAATACAATACTTTGACGTTGGACCTGTTGGAAGAACAGACAAAGCAATTTCAGGAGTAGATGCACCACATAGAACAATTGGTGAAGTAGAAAATGTAAAACAGATTCAGTACCCGAAGTAGTAACTCCATTTCCAATGCTACCATTAATTCTGTGACCAACATATCCATAATTTGATTCACACTGCTTTATAGTCATAGAAGTATGACCACCCGTTTCAACTGCTAACATTATATCAGAACCTGTCAATCCACCGGGAATTACAGGATTTGTTGGATCATTTGTTGCCCCCAACATAGTATTATTATTTTCACCAAAAGCATAAATGTTTTTAGTACTATTAATAACATTTATTCCATTGTATTGAGTATCATGCTCTTGAGGACTCATCCAAATAATATTATTCATTACTGCTCCACCTGAAGCATATCTTGGTTGTACCCAACTTCTTCTTTCGGAAGTTGTAAAATCCCCTAGTTGTCTTACAGCATTATTTCCCATTGCATACAGATTTCCGTCTGTTGCCAATACATAATAAGATCTTTGATTAGAGCTATTGGTACCAGAACCAATCATTTTTGGAGTAATACCAGCTGGTAAAGTCATTTGTCTTGCTCTATTTTGAGTAGCAATAATTGCTGTATTATTTCCTAAATAAACATTACTACCCCATGTGTAAACAGTACCATCTGAACACAAAGCCATTAGTGCGCCTGCACTTCCTCTGGTTGCAACCACGTTAGTTAAAAATGGATTTCCAGTAGCCGTAGTTGTAACTCTACTCCAAACTGTATTTGAACCCGTAGCTCCGTTACCTCTCATATTGGGATCTTGAGATAGAACCCAAACATTACCACTACATGTAGTAAGAGCAATTGTTTGATTAGTTACAAACATCATTTTAACATCTGATGGAGCTACACCAGTAGGTAATCCATTTGAATTACCATTGATAGTTAACTTTTGAAAAGTTGAGCTACTCGTAAGGCTAGCATCTAAAATTGTTCCTTCAGTTGCCCAAGCATACAAACCATCTGTTGCTAATAAAATCCCTTGAACAGTTGAAACAAAATCACTTGCCACAGCAATTTTTAGAGGATTTGCTGCCCCTAAAGCAGGATAATTTGTAGCATTAAAAACAACGGGAGAATAAAGATGAGTAGAACCATTATTGGCCATTTTCTCTCCCCATAATTGAAAAGTTCCATCGCCAGTTCTAGCAACTGTACTGTGAAATGAAGAAACAAAGTTATCATATTCTAAAGTGGTTGCATCAGTATTTGAATTAGCACCATAATTAGCTAAATTTGTATTTGGACATCCCACCGTAGGTACAGCACATTGTGAGTAAATGCTATTGATGGAAGCAAATAGAACGAATATCAAAATGTAATTTCTAAAATTACAAAATGATTTTATAAAATTTAAAGTCATAATCTTTCTAGTTTACAATTTCTAATTGATAATACGTTTGGGTTTCATTGTTATTATCAACAAAATCAAACATCAAATATGTTTCCTTATTAACTGTACCTGATAATTTATAACTCAAATTATAAGTTCCATTTTTAACAATAATTTCTTCTTGCAAAGGCATTGCAATTAAATTAACATCATTACCAGTAACATTAACTTTTGATAATTTAACTTTACCACCTTCTGAAAGCGAATTTATAGTAACCGGTAATGTCATTAAAATGTCATCACAATTTTCCCAACCCTGATTTTATCTGAAAACTTAATTTTTGAAAATTGAAATACCATTTCAGTTGTAGTTACATTAATTAACATTTTGTCTTTAAATTTTGGATGTACACATTCATTAGGCCCAAATTTTTTTACATCAGAAAAAAATAAGGTATATACACCTGGTTCTTTAAAATTAAAATTATTAATTTCGTTACCATACAAAATGGTTGTAGTTTTATTGTTGGGTGAAATAACCGTCCAATTTGCAGCGCTTTCAATTTCTCCAAAATAAACTTTGTTTCCGTAAGAAACTGTTTTAAAAAAATCAGAGTTTGAATTTAATTCTTGCGAATGTAGTTGATAGAATTGTAGAAAAAAGAATGTTATAAAAAATACTTTTAAGTACTTTTTATAAAGTAATGAGGGGAGTAAGTAAATCATTTAATTGTCTATTTTAATTGTTTCATAATTAATAATAATTTGTAGGGGTAAAATTAATGTTATTTTTTTATTTTAAATGTAAATCTATAATTGTTTTTAAATCCTTGAAAGCGAAGGGTTTTGTGATATAATCTTTGACTCCTAGAGAAATCTCTATTTCTTTATCTTTTTGTTCCACTTTAGCGGATAGAAATAAAACAGGAATATCACTGTAATTTGAAGTTCTATGTAATTCCATAAAACCGTAACCATCTAATATAGGCATCATAATATCACAAATGATTAAGTCAGGTTGAATTTCTTTTACTTTTTCCAATCCATCTTTTCCATCTGTTGATAGAAATATGTCATACCCTAGATATGTTAGCATCTCGGCAATAGTTTCTCTTAGATTTATTTCATCATCGATAATTAAAATTCTTGGCATTATTTTATTTTTATGGGATTATTAAAGGAAATTTTAATGTTACTTTTGTACCTACTCCTAATTTACTCTCAAGTTTAACCTTTCCTGAATTTTTCTTAGTAAACATTTTTATAATGTATAAACCTAAACCAGTACCTTGAATACCATTGGAATTACTTGCTCTGTAAAAAGTATTAAAAAGTTTTGATTGATCTTCTTCTGGTATTCCAATACCAAAATCAATTACTTCAACTACAACTTTGTTATCAATATTATAAAGATGCAACCTCACATTTTTATTTGAGCCTTGAGAATATTTAAAAGCATTATTTAAAACATTAAACAATGAATATTTTATTAAATTAATATCAGCAAAAATTACTGCATCATCAACATCATATACAGCTTCTACTGTTCTATTATCTTTTAAATGAGTATAACTGGTTTCTATAACATCAATACATATTTCTTTTAAATTGCAATAAACTGGATTAAAACTAGTCTTACCTGCATCATCTTTTGAAATAGTTAATACTGCATCCATTAGTTCTACAATTCTATCTATTTCCTTTGTTATAGTTTGAACTCTTTTTTCTATTTGAGAATTAAAATTATAGCCACTTCCTTCCAAATACATTGTAATTAACTCTGCACTTGTTCTGATAGTTGTCATAGGGGTTCTAAATTCATGAGATATTGTAGAAACCAAATTGGTTCTTAATTCATTTAATTGTCGTTCTTGAATTAATGTATCTTCAATAATTTGTTCAGCTTTTTTTCTTTGTGTTATATCACGTGTACTTGACTGAAAACTGACAGGTTTTCCATTTTCATACACTAAAGTTGCATTTGTTTCAAACCAAAAATATTCTCCATCCACATGACGTAATCGTAATTGTTCGGAAAAGCTACCTTTACTTGATATAATTGAAATAAATTTATTTTTTAATTTTTCTAAGTCATCTGGATGTACAATTTTTTCTGGTAATGTCCCTATTAAGTCTTCTGGTGTATATCCTAATAAATTTTTAACAGAAGGCGAGACATATTGAAATTTAGTATAAAGATTATGCAAACAAACGATATCAATAATATTATCAGCTAATAAGCGATATGTATTTTTAACTTCATTGAGTTCTATTGCTTTGTTTCTATTATTTTCTTCAATTAGTAATCGATTTTCTTCTTCCATTTTCTTTCTTTCAGAAATGTCGATTATTTGCGCTACAAAATGTTGAATCTCTCCTAGAGAATTTCTAACTAATGAAACCGTTAATAGCACCCATATTAAAGACTTATTTTAATGGACATATCGTTTCTCCATACTAAATCCAGGTTGTTCCCCATTAACTATCTTTTGCTTGTTTTTTAAATCTTCTTCTAAATCCTCTTCATAAGTAATTCCATAAAAAGTTAAATTTTTGAACTCTTCTTTTGTATATCCTAAAATTTGGCACAATCTATCATTAACCTCAATCCAATACCCATCTATATCTACAATTGCCATTCCAAGAGAAGAATAATAAAACGCTCCTTTAAAACGTTCTTCACTTTGTTGTAGTTTATCATTTAAAATTTTCTGTTCTGTAATATTCTGCATAGCACCAATCATTCGAATTGGTCTATCGTCTTTATCCCTTATTATTATTGCTTTATCACTCACATAAGCATAAGTACCGTCAGATTTTAAATATTGATACTCGTGTGACCATCTTTTCTCTCCTCCAGCAATAGCGATTTCAATTGATTCTTCATAAGAATTCTTATCCGAAGGATGAACAAAACTTTCACAAACTTCACCTGGAATTATATTATCTTTAAAATAATGTCCAAAAAGTATGGAATAACTTTCACCAACAAAAATTTTATTTGTTATCATATCCCAATCCCACAAAGCATCAGATGTTGCTTCACTTGCATAAGTAAATCTTTCATTACTTATTTTAAGAGCATCTTCAGCATTTTTTCGAGCCGAAATATCATTAAAGGTACAAATTACATATAACAATTCATTTGACTCCCCTAAAACAGGAATTGCATCAACCAATAGCCAAACTAAATCACCCTTTATTGGCCTATGAACTCCCATTATTATATTATTGATGGGTACTAATTTTTTTATAGCTTGAGGAACCGGATGTTCATGTGGTTTAAATTCTGCTCCATCAAGGTGAATAACTTTCCAATGTGGATCAAAAGAAGATTTTCCTAACATTTGTTCTTCTGTTAATCCAAGCATTTCACATGCAGCTTTGTTATATTCTAAAAACTCAGATTGTGGTCCTTGAACTAATATACCCACAGCAGCATTTTGAATAACACTATTAATTAATTGGCGACTTTTTAATATTTCTTCATGAATTCTTTTACTTTCTGTAATGTCAATACCATATCCTGTCATCATCTCAAAATTACCCCCTTCATCAAAAATGGGAATAAACTTTCTTGTGTGGTAAAATTGCTCGCCAGATAGACTTAAAAAGACATCTTCCCACTCAATAATTTGTTTACTGGTAAGTGCTTTATTGAATAACTCTCTTCTCTTCTTTGCAAAGGAATCATCACGTCCTGTATGAACTGCATACTCAAAATCATCTTTTCCAATAATATATTTTCGAAGTTCATCATTCTTTATAGCTTCGCGATTTAAGTATAAATATTTATGGTTTATATCCCAAACACCTAGGTCTATTGGCAATCGATCTAAAATTTTTTCATAAAATTCCTTTTGATAAGAAATTTCATTTTGAACTTTAATAAACTCGGTTATATCCCTACAGTTTCCAATGTAAAAATATTCTCCCTCGCGCTCAATTAATTTAACATCTGAAGAATGCCAAACATAATATCCATCTTTGTGTAGCAATCTATAAACAACTTCTTGTGTACTTTTTTGATTTACAATTAATTTACTCAAAAAATCACTTACATGTAAAACATCATCTGGATGAATTAAACTTGCTGTATTTTTACCTACAATTTCATTAACTTCATGGCCAACATTATTTGTCCAACTCTCTGAAACAAATAATATAGTCCCATCTGTTTTAAGTTCATAAAATATTTCTTTTGAATTTTCGATAAACAAATCAAATCGATCTAGACTTGATTTAATTAATTTTTTTAAGCTATTTTTTTCAAAATAATGATCTAAAAATATTTGAAGCTGTTTGATTACAAACTCTATTGTTTTTATTTCTTTTTGAGTTAATTCTTTATCTGAAAAATCATAAAAACAAATTGCACCAGAAACATTATTATTGGAAATATTGATAGGAAAACCTATAAAGTAGGAAATTAACTTAGTAGATTTTTCTGTACTAATTTCAACTTGCAAATTGGAGTAACTGCAAATTTCTTTTTTAGAAATAATCGCTAAATCAAATTCTGAAAAGACTAATGGAAGTAGGTATTTTGGACTAGATGAAGGCGAAACTACAACCTTCTGATCATCAAGAACAAGAAATATGTATCCGTTGTTAATATTCAAACACTCAATTAGAAAACTTATTGTTTCATCTAACTGATTATTTAAAGTACTATCTGTTATAAAATCCCTTATTTCATTGAAATTTTTCTGCAAAGGGGGTAAAAAATTATCCATAAAGTAAACTATGTTACATTTATTTCAATAAGCAGGGAGACAAGGGGCAACAAAAAAACAACTTTTTTTTAAATAAAACAATTTTTTTTTAAATTATTGATAATTTTTAATAAAAAAAATTATGAACTACATGATAAAACAGAGCAACCAACTTTGTTTTTTGCCCAATCAGGACGTTTAACAAACCACTTCTCATTCCGCGGTTGTTCATCATAAGGATGTTTTAGTAACTCGTAAAGTTCATCAATTAAAGTGTAATCTTCCTTCTCTGCTGCATCGATAGCTAATTGTGCCATGTAATTACGTAATACATATTTCGGATTCACCTTATTCATCTTCGCTTTTCTATCGGCATCAGAAATAGGCTCCTCGTTTAGTTTTTGTAAATAAAGTTCCATCCAATTCAACCAAGTCGTCTTTAATGTCGCAACTATGGCATCAGGTTGATAAAAAGCATATTCAATTTTCGATAACGCAATTTCAGGAGTATCTGATTTTAATACATTCGCTAAGCTGCGATAGAAAATCGTCATATCCGTTTCTGAAACCGATAACAGCGTTCCTAATTCATCATAAAATTCCGTATTGTATTCCGAAGTCAACCCTAATTTATCTTGCATCATCACTGGAAACTTCGCATCAAAACGATGACTGTAACTGTTTAAAATAGCTTCCATTGCTGTAATATTTTCAATTAAAGGATACAAAGCATTCCCTAATTGAATCAAATTCCAAAGTGCAATATCGGGTTG
This sequence comes from Flavobacterium sp. UBA6195, assembly GCF_002422095.1. Lineage (GTDB taxonomy): Bacteria > Bacteroidota > Bacteroidia > Flavobacteriales > Flavobacteriaceae > Flavobacterium. Next base: position 389 of record NZ_DITB01000020.1, on the reverse strand, counting down.
GTTTCTAAATCGGTAACGTTTACCTTCAGCATCGGTGGTATTCGGTGTCCAATCAAGATTGTAATCTTCCAACCATCCATACGGACCATAATCAATCGTTAATCCTAAAATCGACATATTATCCGTATTCATAACGCCGTGAACAAAACCTACACGTTGCCATTCCACAATCATATTAACCGTTCGGTTCACCACTTCTTGATAAAAAGCCAGATATTTTTCTTTTCCAGTTGAGGTAATTTCAGGATAAAAATAGTTAATCGTATAATCTGCTAAAGCTTTTAAATTTGGCAAATCTTTTCGAGCCGCTAATAATTCGAAATTTCCAAAACGAATAAACGAAGGTGCCACTCTACAAACCACAGCTCCGTCTTCATAAGCAGGATTTC
>NZ_DITB01000047.1 GCF_002422095.1 Flavobacterium sp. UBA6195 | reverse complement strand
TTATCATTACCAAAATTGAAGTACGATTTTACAACCCAAAATAATCCTCCTAGTACCATTACTAATACTACAAGATTGATCAATTTTGCAATATTTGATTTTTTCTTTTTTTGTTCGTTTTTAGCAACAGTTTTATTATTTGACTGTACTGTTTTATTATTTTCTGTATTTTCTGCGTTTTGTGACATTTCTATATTGAGTTTATTTTATTAATACTTTATTTTATAATTTTAACTAAAGCGTACCTGCTTCTTTTAATAATTTATAGTAAGCAAATACAATATTGATTTCTGAATTCGCGAATTGAAGTTCAGCATCTAGTTTAGCGTTACTCGCATCAATTAAATCTAATAATATGGCTAATTGATTGTTGTACTTACTTTCCATAATACGGTAGTTTTCCGCTGTTAAATCTTTATTAACTTTCAATGTATTATTTTGCGTTAATGCTTCATTGTATTTAATGTATGCAGCATTAACAGCTACTTTCATCATTTCTGAAACTTCATTAGATTGACGTATAGCTTTTTCCTTTTCTAGACGATTTAATTGAATTTTCTTAGGTGCTTTAAATAATGCATCAATATTAAAATTTAAAGATAACCCAGCACTCCATCCATTGGTATACATATCCATTGCAGGATTTGAAGTCGTAATAGGTCTTTGTAAAGTATTACCTGCGAAAGCTGACAGCGAGGGCATCATATCAGATCTCGAAATTTTCTCTGAAACAGCATAGATATCTACCGCCTTTTCTGTTTGCTTAATCGTTGGATGATTCACTAAATCGCCATAGTAACTAGCTAGAGGAAGTATTTCTAAACTTTCAATTACAATACTTTCATCTGGTATAATTTTTACACCCTCATCCAAGCCTAATGCTACCGTTAGTTGCTTATTCAGAATACTTTGGTTATTTTGAACAACCTGTAATGCCAATTTCAGATTAGACAGTTGCAGTTCTCCTCGAATAACATCATTACGAGTAACCATTCCTTGTTTATAAAACTTGTTGATGTTATCTAATCTTTCTTGAGCTAACTCAATATTCTTATGATAAACTTTTTCTTGATTGTAAAGTTTAAAAAGATCTAAATAGTACCCTGCGCTTAGGAGTTTTATATTAAGTTCATTAGACTCATAATTCAATTGTGAAAGATCTTTTTTAAGATTTTGAATTTCGACAGCATTTTTCACTACGCCACCTTTCCAAATGAGTTGACGTGCTTCAACGGAAAATTTGTTACCAAAGTTTGGCATATCTACACGTGAGGAATTAGAAAAGTCTTTATCAATGATATGTGCATCACCTAAATAATATCCTTGTAATCCGGTAGAAATCTCTGGTAAAAATTGATTTTTTGCAACATTTATATTTTGCTCTGCAATTTGAACATCAGCTTCCGAAACTTTTAATGTTGGATGATTTTTTTTCACTAGGTCAAAAAGCTCAGAAACAGAAAGTTTCAATGCACTATTTTCTTGAGCTTGTAAGTAAATAGGTGATATTAAAATCCCTAAAGCAAAGACCATTTTTTTTAACTTACTATGTATCATTTTTATACTTTAAATTTTATGATACAAAGGTCAATCAATCAGTTGATTGAGAAAAGGTCTGTAGAACTTCAAAAGAAGTCCAAATGGTAGGTTGTTTAAAAAGATTGAATTAAAGTGTTTTCCAATCGATAATGTTTAGGACTTAGACCTGTGTGTTTTTTAAAGAATTTCCCGAAAGTATATTGGTCTGCAAAGCCTAATTGATTGGCTATCTCTTTTATAGAAGTGTTATTATCTAATAGGTTAATTTTAGCTTCGTTGATAACAGAATCCGTGATAAAATATGTAGGCGGTACTTTTGTTATTTCTCTAACCGTATTGGATAAATACTTAACTGTAATATATAATTTATCAGCATAGAATTTTAACTCTTTTTCATTCTTGAAGTGTAAGGAAACTAATCTAATGAAGTCAAGAGCAATTTCTTCTTTTCTAGAACTGGTAGCATTTGAATCATTAAAACCCATAATAAGTTTTCCAAAGACACTGTATATTATTATTGAAACAATATTCCACATTATTTCATTTTTAAATGAGAATTCAACTCCTGAATCGTAATAGGACTTAAGTTGTATAAATTGGTTTATTAAATACTGTAATTCTAAACTGTTATGATATATCTTGTTTTTATTGGTTTCATCGTTTGCTATTCTATATGCATCGTATCTGTTGATATTGATATTAGTGTACTTTCTTATCGTCTCTTTATTACTAGATAATAAGTAAATTTTAAGGTCTAAAGAAGTATCAATTAGCTTATATAGATTATTAGATGAAATAATAATCACATTTCCTTTTTGAAAGCAAAGACCATTACCATTTACTTCTAAAGTAATCGAACCTTCATAAACCAATATAAAAGCAAAATTTTCAGGACGAAAGGATTGTCCTATTTTTGTATTCTCAAATAAAAATTTCTCATCAAGGATTCGAAGCATATTCTAATTTATCAAAAATATTTTTATATTATTTTAAGGATTAAATGTATGATTTTTAAATGTATTATCATTCCACGAATCCATAACAATTAATACACGAATTTTTCAACTGCTTTATCCAATTCCTCGCTAATTACTTTGGCGTAAATCTGCGTAATACCGATATCTGAGTGATCCATTAATTTTGAAACATATTCAATACGCATTCCATTATTTAACGCATTGGTAGCGAATGTATGACGGCTTAAATGAAAGGATAAAGGGAAGGGAAGTTCCATTGTTTTACCTAATCTTCTTAATTTTTGACCGCATAAAATGTTCTTGGCATTGATGATATGTGCTTCAGTATTTTTATTCATCTCAAATAACTCTTGGTCTTCGATGATTGGAAAAATAAAATCTGTTGGCTTGGTTAATTCTGATTTATAGTTTTGTAATATATCTAAAGCTTGTTGCCCTATCTTAAAACTATGTTGACGACCAGTTTTACGAATGGTTTTAGTGATTCGATTTTCTTTTGCATTAAAATTTTC
>NZ_DITB01000022.1 GCF_002422095.1 Flavobacterium sp. UBA6195 | reverse complement strand
AAATTTTTATCGGACATTAATGAATAGAAATGTAATTTTTAGATGTTAAAATTATGTCAATATCATTTTTGTGCTATTAAATGAAATAATTGTGCTATTCTAAAATAAGAATTGAAACTAATTTTGAGAAACAAACCTAAAATCAAAATTATGAGTAATTTAGTTCAAAGACCCCAATTAAAAGAAAAGTACGATAATTATATCAACGGAAAATGGACTGCTCCTTCCACTGGACAGTATTTCGAAGTATTATCTCCAGTAGATGGAAAATTAATGTCGAAAGCAGCACATTCAGCAAAATTAGACATTGAAATGGCAGTAAATGCAGCTGACGAAGCTTTCAAAACATTCAGTCAAACTTCGGCTACAGAAAGAAGTATTATGTTGAATAAAATCGCAGATCGAATTGAAGCCAATTTGGATTACATCGCTGCGGTTGAAACTTTAGACAACGGTAAAGCTATTCGCGAAACTATGGCAGCTGATATTCCGTTAGCAATTGACCACTTTAGATATTTTGCTAGTGTAATTCGTGCTGAGGAAGGTTCTATTACAGAATTAGATAAAGACACTGTTTCTATCATTGTTCATGAGCCAATAGGAGTTATAGCTCAAATCATTCCTTGGAACTTCCCAATTTTAATGGCCGTTTGGAAATTGGCACCCGCTTTAGCTGCAGGAAATTGCGTAGTGTTGAAACCGGCAGAAAGCACACCAATTTCAATTATGGTGTTAATGGAACTAATTGGAGATTTAATTCCTGCTGGTGTAGTGAATGTTATTAACGGATTTGGTGCTGAGTTAGGAAGAACATTAGTAACCAATCCTAAAGTTGCAAAAGCTGCCTTTACAGGTTCTACTGCAACAGGTAGAATGGTAATGCAATATGCAACTGAAAATATTATTCCAGTTACGTTAGAATTAGGTGGAAAATCACCAAATATTTTCTTCCCATCGGTTATGGATGCTGATGATGNNGAATCGATTTATGATAAATTCATTGAAAGAGTATTAGAACGTGTTAAAGCAATTAAAACAGGAAATCCATTAGATCCAACAGTAATGATGGGAGCTCAAGCTTCACAAATCCAAAAAGATAAAATTCTTTCCTACATTAAATTAGGTAAAGAAGAAGGTGCTGAATTGTTATGCGGTGGCGATGTGAATCATTTAGGTGGCGATTTAGAAGGAGGATATTACATTCAACCTACGTTATTCAAAGGACACAACAAAATGCGTATTTTCCAAGAAGAGATTTTCGGACCAGTTTTAGCGGTTACGACTTTTAAAACTACAGAGGAAGCTTTAGAAATTGCTAATGATACCATGTACGGATTAGGAGCAGGCGTTTGGACGCGAGATGCACATGAATTATATCAAGTTCCAAGAGCTATTCAAGCGGGACGTGTTTGGGTAAACCAATATCATGCTTATCCAGCTGGAGCGCCATTTGGAGGTTACAAACAATCAGGAATTGGTAGAGAAAATCACAAAATGATGTTAGACCATTATCGTCAAACTAAAAACATGTTGATTTCTTACAACAAAAACAAATTAGGTTTCTTTTAGTAGATAATTTTTAATTTAAAGTCGCGATTCATGATTAATTTTATTTTGAACTCGCGACTTTTTTATTTGTAAACTATGGAAAAAATAAAACGATTGGAAGCAACCGACAAAGCAATAGAATTAATCAAAATGCTATCGGATAAGTTTGGAGATTTGATGTTTTATCAAGCAGGTGGTTGTTGCGAAGGAACGCAACCGCAATGTTTTGAAAAAGGTGGATTTTATTTGCGTTATGGTGATGTTTGTATCGGAACCCTTCAAGGGTTTGAATTTTGGGTGGACAAAGATTTATTCGAATATTGGAAACACGCACATTTTACACTTGATGTAACCGATGGAATAGGAGCAGGCGGATTTTCATTAGAAACCCCTTACGGAAAAACATTCAAAGTAAATTACAGATTATTTACCGAAGAAGAAGCTCAGAATTTAGAAGAAATAAAGTTGAATGAATAGGGAGATTTGTCAAGCTGAATTTATTTCAGCTTCTAGATTATATTTTAGATGCTGAAATGAATTCAGCATGACAGAAAAGTTTAATAATTCTTAGTGTTTATGGAATTTATTGATTCAGATTCTTAATTCCAATTGTTTTTTGAGCTTGTTCTTGAATTTGAACTTGTTTTACCCATTATAATTCATCAACTGATATTGTTTTGGTGTAACCCCTTCGTATTTTTTAAATAAGCGTATGAAGTAATTGCAGTCTTCAAAACCTGTTGCATACGAAACTTCGTTGACTTGAATATTAGGATTGCTCAATAGTTTTTTTGCGTATTTTATCTTTTCGTTTAGAATGAATTCAATTGGGCTCATGCCTAATTCCCTCTTGAAATAGCGATAAAAAGAAGTCGTACTCATACAGGCTTTATCACTCAAATCTTTCAAGTTAATCGTTTCTCGAATATTACTTTTAATATATTCAATCGCTGGTGTAATCGGACTGTTACTATCGATGTATCTTTCGTTTTCAAAACGTTTGGTGGTTTGCGTTTGAATGATTCGGATTATCAATTCTTGAAGCGTTAAATCGGCAAGTGCGTCTTTGGTTAACGAATTGCCCATGCATTCTTTAATCAACTTGTTGATGGTTCCAGCTAATTCTACATTGTTATAAAAAAAATAATTTTCGTGGTCTAATTTCCACAAATTACTTTTTCCTTCTTTTGGATATTTTTCGTTTAAAAAATCCAAGGTATTCGTAATAATCTGATTATCGATTGCCAAAGCAATACACTGCGTGGGATTGTCTTTTGAAGCTTCTGGGAAATCGATTTTCATCTCAGCATTGGAAGGCACAATTACGGTTTCACCTGGTAAATATTCAAAACTTGGGTCTTCAAATAAATGCATTACTTTTTTTCCACGCAACATACTTGTAACCACCAAATCATTGAATTTCAACGGAACTAAATCCGATTTTTGATAGGTTTCAAAAATATTCAATTCGCAATGATCTAAAGAGAAAATGGTCCGATTTTCCACCAAAGTTTTTAACGACTTTTCGTGGGTTAAAGCAGGAGTAAAAAGTAACGCTTTGTTTGCCATTCTAAAATTTCAAATAGAAAAACTAAGATACAAAAAAAAGCAACTACTAAGAGTTGCTTTTGATTTATTTTTTCAAAAACGATATTAATCCGTTAAAATACGTTTTTTGATCATCATAAAACGCCATGTGACTTCCTTTTGGACAGAATAAATACGAACCATTTGGTAAGATTTTCGAAATTTCTTCCATGTGTTTTGGATCCATCGTATCGTGTTTTGCTCCGATTACTAAGGTTGGGATTTTTACATTTTTTAAATCAGCTTTTCTATCCCATTTTTCTAATTTTCCAGAGATTCCAAATTCACTCGGACCTTGCATGGTTACATAAAGCGACTGATTCATCTTAGCAAAAGAACGATTTACCGGTTCTGGCCAATCTTTTGCTGGGAAACGAAGAATGTGTTTTTCATAGAAATTAGGAAGTAATAACTCTATATATCTTGGATTCGAAAAATCGTTATTGGCTTCTATTTTCATCAATTCTGCCAAAACTTCTGGATTCATTTGTTTGCTTAATACTTCATTGGCATATTGGTCATATTCAGGGCAACTTGCCATCATGTTCGAAATGATTAAGCCTTTCATATTGTTTTGATATTTTAAGCTGTATTCCATTGCCAAAATACCGCCCCAAGAATGACCTAACAAATAGAAATTGGTGTTGTCTAAGTTTAATGCTTTACGAACTTGTTCCACTTCTTCCACATATCTCGGTAAATCCCACATAGAAGTATCGTTAGGATTATCGGCATTTCCACAACCTAATTGGTCGTAATAAATGAACTCGATGCCTTCTGCAGGTAGGAAATTTTCGAAACATTCAAAATATTCATGCGTTGCACCTGGACCACCATTTAAAAGCAATACTTTGATTTTTGGATTGTTGCCAATACGTTTCGTCCAAACATTAAAAGTACCTTTTGGAGTTGTAATTGGAATAACTTTTACCCCACCATTTTGGATGCTATCAGCTGATTGTGCAAAATACTCGTTTTGAGGAGCTACGGTTTCTTGTTTACAGCTTGTGAATAAAGCTATAGTTAAGAGTAGAAGTGTTGTGCGGAATAGGTTTTTCATAGACTTCAAGTTTGAAGATTGTCATTAATAAATTGGTTTACCATTTTTCATCAACGTTCAAATAGTTTCGAATTTTTTCTTGTAATTTTTTGTAATCTTCTATATGATGATTTCTGGATTTTTCAAAACTTTCAAAATAAGGTGTAACTCGGATAGCTTCTTCATTAGCTAAAGAAGTAAAATCTAATTTTTCCATTTCACTTGGAATTAATTCAAAAAGATTTTGATAAAGATTTTCAATTATTTTATCAATCATTTGAATAATCTCTCTTGGCATAAATGGGTCATTGGCAATATTTCTAATATTATTGATAAACTCCATTGATTTTTTTGTTAATACCACAATCGGTTTTTTTCTTCCTTTGTCGTTAGGTTCAAATAAAGCAAAATAATCATCTAGATTACCACGTATTTGAGCTAAACCAGATGGATTATTATCAGTTGATATATACCAACCACCAATTAATTCATTCATTTCTTGATAAGCTTGAGAGTCATTTTCTAAGTCTAAAATGTCTGCATTCCATAAAGCAAGATAAAAATTAAACCTAAAAACTGTAATGTAATCAAGAGAGGAATCAATATTGTTTCCATTATTAGAAAAAGATTTTAAAAACTCAATTAAAGTATGAGTTTGAATTTTAATAATCTCTGTTCGTTTTGGTTGTAATACTGTTGCTCTAGCTCTTCTGTAAGTAAGAATAGCAAGTATTGTTGCTGTGCCAGTGAAGATTAAAGTGCCAAAATCTTTAATCCAACTAAGGTTTAACTTTAAATATTCAAAGATATAATTCATAGAATTGTTGCTAAGAAGTAAACATTATCAAATATACCAATTTTCCTCCAAACCTCTACAAAATCTCTTCCACGTGTTTCTTAATATTTGAAGCAATTTTTGTCATGGGTAAATCGTTGGCGTCGTTGCCAAATGGGTCTTCGATTTCTTCGGCGATTAATTCTAAACTCGCTAAAACATAAAAGATGAAAATCACTACCGGAATTACATAGTAACCCAAACTAAATACAAATCCGAAAGGCAACGTCATTACAAAAAAGAAGATAAATTTTTTGATAAACGAACTGTAAGAGTAGGGAATAGGCGTGTTTTTAATGCGTTCGCAAGCACCACAAATATCCGTAAATGATTGCAATTCGGAATTGATTATGTAAAATTGGTCACCTGTGATTTTTCCTGATTTGTACAAATCATTCGCTTTTTGAAACAGCATTTTTGCCACTTGATTAGGGCGATGTTTGTGATGATCCATTTCCAAATCCAAACCTTCAAACAACATTTTACTCACTTCTTCATTCAATAAATGTTTTGAAAGCACCGAAGCATAAGCTGGAATCACTTTTCTGTAGAAATTTCTATCGTTTTCATCAGATAAATAAGCAGAAAGTTTTAATGCTAAATTTCGACTATTATTGACTAAAGCGCCCCATTGTTTTCGACCTTCCCACCAACGGTCGTAAGCCGTATTGGTTCTGTATGCCAATAATAACGACAATACAAAACCAACAGTGGTGTGCATTACATTTAGATTCTTTACATGACTAGTTTCAGAAAGTTTCCAATATTCTAATTCCAAATAAGCAATTCCGTAGGCATAAAGTCCAATGAAAATCATCATCGGAATTAGTTGACGAAAGGTGTCCGATTCGTGAAAACGAAAAATAAAAGTAATCCAGTCTTTTGGGTTGTATTGAACCATTTTTTAGTGATTAGTGAAAAGTGATTAGTGAAAAGCGGATTCTCAATTTCACAGTTTCACAATTAAACATTTTAACAAATCTAAAAATATTAATTCAATTTTAATGTACCGGCTAATTCTTTTAAGTTAATTTCTGAAAGTTTGGTTACATATTGTGCATTTGAATAACGAACTGAAGCTTCTACAAAGTTTTGCTGAGCCGTTCTAAATTCGATAGTAGTTATGGTTCCAATTTTGAATTTTGCTAACGTAATATCTAAGTTTTGTTTGGCGATTTCTAAGTTTTTTTCTTCCACTTTTGCCAACTCTAAATTGGTTTGATAACTCGCAAATAAAGACGATAATTGTGAAGTTAGTGATAATTTTTGTTGTTCTAAAAGGAATCCTGCATTCTCCACTTGATATTTCGCTACTTTTTCGTTTCTGTTTTGAAGAAATCCATTAAAAATAGGCACAGTTGCAGTAACTCCATACACAAAACCTTGTCCAGAAGATTGCGTAATGAATCCCAAAGAAGCTTCCGAACGCGTGAAATTATAACCTGAAGTAATTCTAACCGTTGGATAACGATTCCCTTTGACTTGTTTTAAATTCAAATCGGCTACTTTTTTTGACAAAATTTGCGCTTGCAATTGCGGATTTTGTTTTTCGGCTGTTGCTTTTAATTCGTTGAAATCTAAGTTTTGTTCGAAAGTAACTTTGTTAGCCACTTTAAAATCGGTTTGAATATCACGAACTAATAATTCGTTCAATCTAATTTTACTGATTTTGATGAGTTCTCTTTGTTTCAATTGCAAACTTAAATCGCTATTCAAATCTACTTGTGCATTTAAAACTTCTAATTTTGAAGCTTTTCCAATGCTAAAACGATTTTGAGCGGTTGTTAAACGTTGGTTTGAAATTGCAATCGCGGTATCAATCGAAGCTAAAACTTGTTGTTGTTGTACCAAATCGAAATAGGTGGTATATACATCGCTAATTCGCGTTAAAATGGCAGTTTGTAATTCGGCTTTTCCTTGTTGTTCTAAAACGTTTAATTGTTCTTTTCGGGCAAACATGCTTAAACCATCGAAAATTGTCCAATCTAAACCAACACCATAGGTTAAGCTCAAGTTTTTAGCATTATCTAGTTTTCTTTCGGAACCATCAGCTTGCGTTTGCGTGGTATTTAATTGACTGTTATTATTGGTAAAATTCGCATTCAACGAAGGCAACATTCCAGCATTGGCTAAATTGTTATTGGTAGCATCAATTTTGGAATTGTTTTCAGCGATTTTAATATCGTAATTGTTTTCCAAAGCAATTTTAACCGCATCTTCAAGCGAAAGCAAATCTTGTGCTTGTGCTGAAAATCCAAGAAAAAAAATGAATATGTAAGTATAAAAATTTCGCATAGTGTTTTTATGTT
>NZ_DITB01000035.1 GCF_002422095.1 Flavobacterium sp. UBA6195 | reverse complement strand
CCAGAAATTGTAAAAACTTTTGAATCTATTGAGAAAGGTAGCGGAAAACAATTAGAGCAATTTATGGCGGAAGCTAAAAGCAATTATGATATTGCTATTAAAGATTTGGTATATCGTCCAGGAGAATCTCCTTTGGAATTGATTACTTTAGAAACAGCTAAAAAAGTGAATCAATTTTTCAGTAACATTAAAAAAGATGTTCGAAAACGATTCAAGAATATGAAATTGGTTCAAATTTTAGAGTTTCCCGTGTTATTTTTAGGAGCAAAACCAAGCGATACACCTTCTTTTTACAACTTTATGAACTTTGCCGACTTTGGTTTGGGAACTTGGCATCCAAAGAATGGAATGTACTCGGTTATTTTAGCTATGGAAACACTGGCTAAAGAATTAGGAGTCAAAATCGAAACCAATGCGAATGTGCAAAAAATTGAAGTAAGCGCAGGAAAAGCTACAGGATTACTTGTAAATAATAAAATTGTAATTGCCGATGTGATTCTTAGTGGTGCTGATTATCATCATTCAGAAACATTATTAGATAAAAAATATCGCCAATACTCAGAAGTTTATTGGGAAAACAAAACATTTGCACCTTCTTCTCTCCTATTTTATGTTGGGTTTGATAAAAAAATTGAAAACGTAGAACATCATTCATTATTTTTTGATGTTGATTTTGATATACATGCTGAAGCTATTTACGATAATCCAAAATGGCCAGAAGAACCTTTATTTTACGCAAGTTTTCCATCAAAAACAGATGAAAATTCAGCTCCAAAAGGAAATGAAGCAGGCATTTTTTTAATTCCTTTAGCACCAGGACTAGAGGACACAAATGAGCTAAGAGAATTGTACTTTGAAAAAATAATAACTCGATTAGAACAGCTAACTAATCAAAGTGTAAAAAATAATATTATCTTTAAAGAATCATTTTGTGTAAAAGATTTTGTTAAAGAGTATAATTCGTACAAAGGGAATGCATACGGTATGGCAAATACCTTACTGCAAACCGCTTTTTTAAGACCTAAATTGAAAAGTAAAAAAGTGCAAAATTTGTATTTTACTGGACAATTAACCGTACCAGGACCAGGAGTACCTCCGTCCTTAATTTCAGGAAAATTAGTTGCCGATTTAATAAAAAAGTATCAATAGTATGAAGTCCATTTTTGATAACGTTTCATTTGATTGTAGCGTAAAAGTTACGAAAGCGTACAGCACATCATTTTCATCTGCTGTAAAAATGTTGGCTCCTAGTATCCGACAAGACATCTATAACATTTATGGTTTTGTTCGCTTTGCGGATGAAATTGTAGATACTTTTCACGATTACGATAAAGAAGCCTTGTTTTCTCAGTTTGAAAATGAATTAAGTTTAGCGCTATCTCAAAGAATTAGCTTAAATCCAATTTTAAATTCATTTCAACATACTGTGAATAAATATAATATTCCACAGGAAATGATTGATGCTTTTATGAAAAGCATGAAACTTGATTTAAGCAAAAGTGAATACAAAACAACAGAAGAATATCAAGAATATATTTATGGTTCAGCTGATGTTGTGGGATTAATGTGCTTGAAAGTTTTCGTAAACGGAAATGATGAAAAGTACAATCAATTAAAAGATTCGGCTATGCGTTTAGGTTCGGCTTTTCAAAAAGTGAATTTCTTACGCGATTTAAAAGCTGATTTTGAAGAATTAAGTAGAACTTATTTCCCAAATACCGATTTGAATCAATTAGATGAAAAATCGAAACAAGAAATCATTGCTGATATTGAAAGTGATTTTGAAGCGGCTTATGAAGGAATCAAAAACTTACCTTTAGAAGCTAAATTTGGCGTTTATACGGCGTACAGATATTATAAAAAATTATTGAAAAAACTTCAAAAAACACCTTCTTTAGAAATCAAAAATACGCGTATACGAGTTTCTGATTATCAAAAAGTAGAATTATTGGCGAGATGTTACGTTAAATACAGATTGAATATTATTTGATGGGCGATGGATGTTAGATGATGGATGTTAGATTTACTTTGAACTTGTTCTTGACTTTGAAAATTAATTATTAAAATTTAAAATATTATGTGGTTACACGTTTTGGTTTTTTTTACCACTTTTTGCTTTATGGAATTTATGGCTTGGTTTAGTCATAAATATATTATGCACGGATTTTTATGGAGTTTACATGCCGATCATCACAAGAAAGATCACGATTCATGGTTTGAACGTAATGATGCTTTCTTTATTTTTTATGCTGTGGTGAGTATTGGTTGTTTTTTATTATGGCAGCACAATATCTTAGAAATAGGATTGGCCATTGGGTTAGGAATTTTCGCTTACGGATTAGCTTATTTCTTAGTTCATGACATTTTTATTCACCAACGATTTAAGTTGTTTAGAAACGCTAATAATCGCTATGCAAGAGCCGTTAGAAGAGCTCACAAAATGCATCACAAACACATAGGAAAAGAAGACGGAGAATGTTTCGGAATGTTGATTGTTCCTTTAAAATACTTCAAAAACTAAAAAATCCCGCAGTTGCGGGATTTTTTTATTTCATAAGTTGTTGTAAAGGTTTCAATTGCTCCATATCTACTTGTGATTTTTGGAGTAAACTTAACATATTTATTATGTGTGTTGGATTCATATCGTTTCCTAAAACTCGAACAACTGCAAAACCATTTTCTTTCTTTCCTGCTAAAACTACAAACTCTTCAATGTGTTCGTCATCACTTCCAACGAAATAGATAGCGGCACCATCGTTTCCAGAACCAGCTTTCATTAATTGTTGATAGCTTTCGTCTTTCAAAATAGCTTTCACTTCTTTGATTTCTTTGTCATATCCGGCAATATCAGTTGAATCAGCTCTGAAAGCTAAAATATTCATTTTTTCAAACGATTCTAATGCCGCTTTTTCTGTTTCAGATAATGCAACTTTATCCGTTTTAATGATATTGGAAGCTAAGTCTAATGCGATAAACTTAGGAGATTCTGTATTTTTTACAAAATACTTTTGAAGTGTGGGTTTGTCTTCACAACTCCAAAGTAAAATCACACTTGAAACAAATAATAGAAACTTTTTCATGATTTACTTTTTTGAAGCTTTTTTCAAATCATCACCACCAGGCAAATTCATTTTTTCGGTTAACATAGAAATTTCATCTAAGCTAAAGTTTCCAGTTAATGATAAAACCACTGTTCCTGCATCTTTAATATTAGAACCTTCAACGAACATTAAAAGTTCTTTTACAATGTCTGATGTTGCTCCAGATTTCACATAAATTTTTACATTTTTACCATCGCCATTCACACGCATTAATTCTTCTAATGGATTCGATTTTAAGTAACTATTTACAGTCGCTTTCATATCGGCACTAATTTTTGCGTTACTTGTGGTGAATACTTTCAAATTATCTAATTTTCTAAGTAAATTCATGTATTGTTGCATTTCTTTATCTTTTGCATCCACTTTAACTTTACTCATCATTTCAAACATCTTCTTATTAACAATAACAGATGCTACACCTTCTTTATCTTCAAATTTATCAAAAGCGCCTTGTGCAAAAGAAACTGTTGATGCCATTAAAAATGCTATAACTACTACTAAATTTTTCATTTTTCTTATTATTTAAAAATTGTTTTTTTTGTTTTTTCGTATTCTTCTAAATATACAACACTTTCCATGCCAATGTTAACTTGTTCTGAAACCATCAACAAAGCTTTTTGTGTGGCGGCAAAGGCTTCTTCTGGATTATCATATGTTCCTAAATCTTCTTTCTTAGGTTCGGATGGATAAAAATAGAAGGTTGCCAATCCAAAAAGCACTACAAAACTTGCTGCAATACCTATCCATTTTACAGTATTTTGTTTTCTAGGTTGTAATGGAAGTTTTTGCTCGAATTGCGTTTCTTTTTGTGTTTCAAAATAACCAAATAGTGATTGATATTTTGCCAAATGTGGCGCCACATCGTTGGAAGAAAAATAGGCCTTTAATTGTTTTTCTTCTGCTATTGTAGTTTCTCCTTGAAAGTATTTTTCCAATAATTGTTCAACTAACTTGAGTTCCATAATTATGTGTTTTTTCAATTTGTTCTCTTATGGTTTTTCGTGCTCTTGATAAAGCTACTCGAACCGCTGTTTCATTCATTTCTAATACTTGAGCAATTTCCGAAAATTCGTATTCTTCAATTTCTCTTAGTTGTAAGATCAATCGTTGTTGTTCAGGTAAATCGTTCATTAACTTTTCGGCCCATTGCAACGTATTTTGATGCTCTATTTGCGTTTCAACACTCGCTTGCTTGTCTTGATAATTACTATGCACAATTTGCAAATTAGTAGCTCTTTTGCTTTTCAATTGGTCCAAACAATAATTTTTGGTCATCGTCATAGCTAAAGCTTCTACACTATTGTACTGTTCTAAAGCACTATTTTTATTCCACAATCTTACCAACACTTCCTGAGTAGCATCTTCTGCTTCTTCGGTACTTACGAGCATTCGCTTCGCTAAACGAAATAACTTATCCTTAAAAGGAGTAATTATTTGTACAAACTCGTTTTGGTTCATAGTAATTGGTTGGTTTATAATGAAGACGAATGTAATTTAATTTTGTTACAAATAAAAAAAAGGTTCTGATAAAAAAATATCAAAACCTTTTAAAATCAAATAATTAAACTTTAGTTAAAACATGAAATTCAAACCTAATTTATAATTTCTTCCTCTTGTATTATAACCAATTACTTCTTGGAAATCTTCGTTTAAAATATTGGTTACAGTTCCAAAAATATGCAAACGCTTTGGTAATAATTCATATGAAATATTCGAATTAACCAACTGATAAGCAGCTAAATTAACAGCCTGTGTTGCCCAAATATTCGAATCGTAATAGGCATCGCTTCTTTTATCTACATATTGATAATTGATTCCGAATGCTCCTCTTTTAAATTTGTAATTCAAATCGATATTTGCTTTGTGCTTTGGAATTAATCGGTTTAATTGCTCTTCCACTTGAGTAAAAGTATAATTTCCACCAATATTGAAACGTTCTGATAAGGCATAACGAACGCTTGTTTCTACTCCTTTTGCATTGTAAGTTCCGTCGATGTTGATATAATTTGAAGCAAACGTTATTGGATTAGTAAAAAATCCAAACGTATTTTCTTCTTCTCTATAAAAACCGACTGCATTTATCGTTAATTTTTTATCTAACAATTGCGATTCAAAACCAAATTCTGCCGTAGCATTTTCTTCTGGTGTTAAGTTTAAATTTCCGTAAGGACCGTATAATTGGTATAAACTTGGCGTGATGAAAGCCGTACTGTAAGAAGCTAAAACTTTCAATGGTAAATTTTCAAATGAATAACTTGGATTGAAGTTATATACTATTTGATTTCCGTATTCGCTATGGGTGTTGAAACGAGCTCCTGCATTGACATTCAAACCAAAATCGGAATTAAAAACCAAAGTAGCATACGGATCTAACAAATTGAACTTCGCTCTTTCTCTTGCCACATCAGTGTAGGCGTCTTTTTGTGTCATATCGAAATATTGATATTGCGCACCTAAAACTAAATATACTTGCTTACTAAAGTTGTATTTATTGAAAGCATCAATCGAAGCACTTCTTCCTGAATAATTGTAATTATCAATCGTTCCCGACCACGAATTTGAAATATTTAAAACTCTATCAATTGTAGAAGCACCAGCATTAATAGCAAATTCCCCTTTATTGTATTTATATTTTGGTAAAAATCCAATTCTGAACTGTTCCGAAAAACTATTGTTGTTCAAATCGTCAGAATTCGCAATAATACCATCAAACGAATTATCAAATGTATTTTTGATTCGGTCATAATTCCCGAAAAACTCAAAACTTAATTTATCATTCGCTTTGAAACCAATTTTCTGCAACACATTCACTCTCGAAAACGTATCTTCTTCGAAATTTTCTCCAGCGGCTTCTGACATTCCTTTGGTTTCCGTGCTGTTTAAAGTGGTCATGTAGGAAACTTTATTAATCGTTCCGTTTACTGATAATCCTTGATTGAAATCTTGTGCACTCGTTTTTGAAGTATTTGAAGTATTTTGCGTTCCCATATTGATGTACGCATTACCTGAAATCTCTTTTTTTGCTGATTTTTTCAGAGTAATATTGATAACTCCGGTTGCCGCTCCAGTTCCGTATAACGTACTCGAAGCGCCTTTCATTACTTCAATTTTCTCGATTTGTTCTACTAGAATTAAACGCAAATCATATTCAATGTTAATTCCTGAAGCATCAGAAACTGGAACACCATCAATATAAATAGCCACTTGACGATTACGTCCACCACGAATGTAATAGCCTAAATTTTTCCCATTAAACGATTGATTTCCATTGATTTCCACTCCAGCAACTTGACTCAAAACGTTAGCCAAATTTTGACCTTTTTTAGCTTCTAGGTCTTGTGCAGTAATCACTTCAATAATTTTACCTGATTTTTCTTTGCTTTGCGCAAATTTAGTGTCCGAAATAACAACTTCTTTTAAGTTGTTCACTTTTAGCGTATCTGAATCTTGAGCATACGCAAAAGCAGTAGCTAGTGTAAATACACTTAAGCCAATAAACTTTTTGTTCATTTTAGGGTTAATAAAAATTTTAATAAATCTGGGAGAAAAGCACAGAATTTACCCATACTCAAACTTTTTTTCCCGAAAGTTTGTTACTCAACGAATGTGGCAGGTCTCCTGGCTTGCGTCTTGTTATCAACCTTCCCATCGAAAGTTAGAAATTAGAAATTAGAAGTTAGAAATTTTCTAAATTCAGAATTCTTAATTCTAAATTAACAACAGTGGTAATGTAGAAAATAACAAGCTTAATAGCTTACAGTTGCGGGTACAGCTCAAGATTTTTGATTTTAGATTGATGATTTTAGATTTCAGAAAAACTTCAAAAATCTTAAATCCTTAATCAATAGTCATCAATCACTTGATTCCCTTTTAATGTTGTTTTGAAAAAAATCAGAAACAACAACCAAAATTCGGGTGCAAAGGTATAATATTTTTCAAAAATTGCAATTTAATTTTATACCTTTGAATTTCACTTTTTTAAATTCATTCAGAATGAAATTTTTAGCTTTAATCATATTTAGTTTTACATTTTCACAAGCTCAAAAAATTGAAGTGCGAGAAATAAAAATTTCCGATCCCGAAACTGTTTTGGTTCAAGAAGCTGGCGATCCATATCCAACTGAAGATATGTCAATTCCTTTTGCAGTAGTTGAACAAGTACCGCTTTTTAATTCATGTGAAAAAATCGAAAAAACCTTGCAAAGAGATTGTTTTCAAGAAGAAATGAAAAAACACATTGAAAAACACTTGAAATATCCGAAAGAAGCAAAAGAAAGTAAAATTGAAACTCGTGTTATCGTTACATTTGAAATTGAAAAAGATGGAAAATTAACCAATATTCGAGTTAGAGGAAAAAAATCAGAATATCAATCACTTTTTGAAGAAGAAGCAAAACGAATAATAAACAAATTACCTGATTTTATTCCTGCAACTCAAAGAGGTCAAGTTGTTAAAGTTGCTTATGCAATTCCAATTAATTTTAAATTATAACCTACTTCTTCTTATTCATCTTACGCCACAACCAAATAAAGCCAATTACAAAGTGGGCTAAAATTATTGTTGCTACAGCATAAAGGAAAGCGTTAGAATCTGTTCTCATGTTTTTTATGACAAATTTAGTGGTTTTGGTAATTTCTTTCTGTCTTATTTGTTACACAAAGTTACACGAAGTTTTTCACAAAGTATCACAAATAAAATCCTTTTTAATCTTTATAATCTGTGGCAAAAAAATAAAAAACTACTTTTGCAAAAAACAATTTCATGCGCTATTATTTCTTTTTAATCGTTTTATTTTTTGGTTTTACCCAATGTAAAAAATCAGAAAACGTTGCAAATCAAAGTACTTCTGTTCGAAACAGCATTGAATATGCAGAAGGATTTTCTATTGAAAAATACAATGGTTTTTCGGTTATAAAAGTTTCGAATGCGTATCCTGAAGCTAAAGATGATTACACCTATGTTCTTCATAAAAAAGGCGTTCAAATTCCAGATAGTTTACAACAATTTACTTCGATTGAAGTGCCAATTAAGAAAATAATTGTAACCTCAACAACGCATATTCCAGCTTTAGAATCTTTAGGGGTAGAAAATACTTTAATTGGTTTTCCAACCACAGAATACATTTCATCTGAAAAAACAAGAGCTTTAATCGATGCTGGAAAAGTGCGCGATTTAGGTTCCAATCAAGGTTTAAACACCGAAGTAATTTTAGACATTCAACCTGATGTAATTGTTGGTTTTAGTGTAGATGGCGATTTGAAAACCTACAAAAACTTAGAAAAGAATGGTCAGAAAATCATATTCAACGGCGATTGGACCGAAAAAACGCCTTTAGGAAAAGCCGAATGGATTAAGTTCTTTGGTGCATTATATGATTTAGACGAAAAAGCAACCGAGATTTTCAATTCGATAGAGAAAGAATACAATTCCGTATTAGTTTTAGCGAAAAAGGCTAAAACCCAACCTACCATTTTTGCTGGTGCTATCTACGAAGACCAATGGTTTTTACCACAAGGCGATAGTTGGGCAGCCTATTTTTTAAAAGAAGCCAACGGAAATTATTTATGGAAAGATTCCAAAGGAACCGGAAGCTTAGCTTTATCGTTCGAAAGCGTTTTGGACAAGGCAAAAGAAGCTGATTTTTGGATTGGGCCAGGACAATTTGGTTCGATTCAACAAATTTTGGATAATAATCCAAATTACATTCACTTCAAAGCGGTTAAAAACAAAAATGTGTATTCTTTTAGTACCAAAAAAGGAAAAACAGGTGGTGTTATTTATTACGAATTAGCACAAAATCGTCCTGATTTGGTTTTGAAAGATATCGTAAAAATTTTACATCCTGAAGTGTTGCCGGATTATGAGCTGTTCTTTTTTGAGAAGTTGAAATAATTTTTGCTCGCAAAGACGCTAAGTCGCTAAGTTTTTTTGTGAAACTTTGTGAAAACTTCGTGTAACTTTGTGCTATTCAACTAAAATAGATTCTAAAAACGTAATTTAGCCAAAAAAATCAACTGATGCCAATAACCAAAAAACAAAATCTTCTTTTCATCCTCTTGCTCATGGCAATGGTATTTTTGTTTTTGGTTGATATTAGTTTGGGTTCGGTTTCTATTCCTTTGAAAGAAGTCGTTAACGGACTTTTTTTACAAGAAATGAGTAAGGAAAGTTGGGAAATTATTCTATGGAATTTCCGTTTTCCAAAAGCCATAACCGCAATTTTAGTTGGAATTGGACTTTCAATGAGCGGCTTGTTGATGCAAACGTTGTTTCGAAATCCATTAGCGGGACCTTATGTTTTAGGATTGAGTTCTGGTGCGAGTTTGGGAGTGGCGTTTGTCATTTTAGGAACAGGATTTTTACCCACCTTTATCTCATCCTTCTTTTTATCAAATTACGGATTAATTCTAGCTTCAAGTTTAGGAAGTTTATTAGTTTTTATGGCCGTTTTATTGGTATCGAAAAAACTAAAAGACACCATGGCAATTCTTATTGTAGGACTGATGTTTGGAAGTTTTACAAGTGCTATTGTTTCGGTGCTTTCCTATTTTACTACTGCTGAAAAATTACAGAAATTCACCTTTTGGTCCATGGGAAGTATTTCGAATTTATCATGGAATGAAATTTCGCTTTTATCCGTCTTTGTTATCATTGGAATAGGAATTAGTTTTATGGTTATCAAACCTTTGAATGCTTTATTATTGGGTGAAAAATATGCGCAAAGTATCGGAATCAATTATAAAAAAACGCGTTTTTTAATCATTATTGCCACCAGTATTTTAGCAGGAAGCATCACTGCTTTTGCCGGTCCAATTGCTTTTATAGGATTGGCAGTTCCGCATATGGCGAAATTGTTATTTCAAACGAGTAATCATTTTGTGTTGTTTTGGAGTACGCTGTTACTTGGCGCTATTGTCATGTTGTGTTGCGATACAATTGCGCAAGTTCCAGGAAATGATATTACACTTCCAATAAACGCTATAACTTCTGTAATTGGAGCACCAGTTGTGATTTGGTTGTTAGTGAGAAAGAAACGTTTTTAGATTAAAACTTAGATAAGATAAAACCACATAGAAACACAGGTTTATTGTTTTTGAGACATACATAGAAAACTAGTTTTTTTATCATAGAGAAAAATGAAATAATATTAATCTATGTTTCTATTTGGTAAATAAAAAAAATATGACGCAGAAATATTTAGACGAACTCACATTTAATGTTATTGGAGCTGCTATTGAAGTACATAAAAACATGGGGAGTGGATTGTTAGAAAGTGTTTACCAACAATGTATGATTGAGGAATTAACCAACAGAAATATAAATTTTGTTTCCGAATTTAAAGTTCCTGTTGTTTACAAAGGAAAAGAACTAGATATTGAATTTCGTTGTGATTTATTCGTAGAAAATTGTTTAGTAGTTGAATTGAAATCAGTTTCAGAAATAAAACCAATTCATGACGCTCAAGTTTTAAATTATATGAACTTATTAAAAGTCCCAAAAGGAATTATAATTAACTTTAATTGTTTCAATATTTTCAGAGAAGGTCAAAAAACATTTGTAAACGAGTATTTCAAAAAGTTAGAAAAAAAATAAAACTATACAAAACTTTAGTTTCTAAACAAAACTCAAAAAAATCTATGTTTCTATGTGGTAAAACCTATTTCAAAAAATTAGAAAAAGAATAAACCTATGCAAAACTTTAGTTTCTAAACAAAACTCAAAAAAAACTATGTTTCTATGTGGTAAACTCTATTTTTGTATTTCACAATGACCAAACAAAATTTCACCATACAAACTCAAAATCTTTCGATTGGCTACAAGTCAAAATCGGAAACGATTACTATTGCTCAAAATATCAATCTTGGTTTGGAAAAAGGCAAATTAATCGCATTAATTGGTGAAAACGGAATTGGAAAATCTACCTTATTAAAAACAATAACTGGAATTATTCCACCATTATCAGGTGAAATTACTTTACTAAATAAATCGCTTCAAAGTTATAAACCACTTGATTTAGCACAAGAATTAAGCATCGTTCTAACCGAAAAATTACCGCCAAGTAACTTAACCGTTTACGAAATCATTGCTCTAGGTAGACAACCTTATACCAATTGGTTAGGTACTTTATCCGAAGAAGACAAAACGAAAATTGAAGAAGCGATTGTCTTAACAGAAATCCAACATTTGGTTCACAAAAAACATGATGAAATTAGCGATGGACAATTGCAAATTGCTTTGATTGCTCGCGCTTTGGCGCAAGATACTTCGATTATTATTTTAGACGAACCTACTACTCATTTAGATTTAGTTCACAAGGCAACTTTATTGAAATTGTTGCAAAAACTCACGCACGAAACTGGCAAAACCATCCTCTACTCTACACATGACATCGATTTAGCGATTCAAATGACTGATGAAATGATTGTGTTCACACCAACACAAATTGTACAAGACCAACCATGCAATTTAATACAAACTGGGATTTTTAATACGTTGTTTGATACCGAACATTTGACTTTTGATGCTACTATTGGGAAGTTCAAAATCAAATAATTTATCCCAATTTTACCTTTTGTTTAACTATTTCTGTTATCGATTTTCATAATTTTACTAAAAAAAAGTTATGAAGTACCTTTACATTACCTTACTCTTAGCAACAATGAATAGCTTTGGACAATTAGTAAAAGTAGATTACGCCGATGGTAATCAAAAATTAGAAGGATTTTTTGCTAAAGCACAAAAAGCTAATCCTAAAAAAGCAGGTGTTATAGTTCTTCCTGCTTGGATGGGAGTTGATGCTCACGCTAAAGAATCAGCTGAAAATTTATCTAAGTTAGGCTATCATGCTTTTGTAGCGGATATTTACGGCGTTGGAAACAATCCAAAAAACACGGGTGAAGCTGGAAAAAATGCTGGTTTCTACAAAAACAATCCTGCGGAATACCAAAAAAGAATTCAATTGGCGATTGACCAATTAGTAAAAGCGGGTGCCGATAAAAACCAAATTGCAGTTATTGGATATTGCTTTGGAGGAACAGGTGCTATCGAAGCGGCTCGTGGTAACTTAAATGTAAAAGGAGTAGTTTCATTTCATGGTGGTTTAGGAAAAGCTGCGAATAGTTCAACGAATGAAATTAAAGCAAAAGTTTTAGTG
This sequence comes from Flavobacterium sp. UBA6195, assembly GCF_002422095.1. Classification (GTDB taxonomy): domain Bacteria; phylum Bacteroidota; class Bacteroidia; order Flavobacteriales; family Flavobacteriaceae; genus Flavobacterium. Next base: position 706 of record NZ_DITB01000035.1, on the reverse strand, counting down.
TTACATGGTGCGGATGATCCTTATGTTCCTGCAAAAGAAATTGAAGCCTTCCAAAACGAAATGAGAACTTCAAAAGCCGATTGGCAAATGATTTATTATGCAAATTCAGTTCATGCCTTTACACACAAAGATGCTGGAAGCGATAACAGCAAAGGCGCTGCTTACAACGAATTAGCCGATAAAAGAAGTTGGGAAGCGATGAAAACGTTTTTTATGGAGATTTTCAAATAATCATTATAATATATCAAAAACAGAAAACAGTTATTTCTCTTGAAATAGCTGTTATTTTTTTATACATCAAAACCACTCACTTCTAAAACTTCACCAGCTTTTAAATCATTCAAATGAATGTTTCCAACCCGAACTCGAACCAATCGTAATGTAGGAAAACCAACCGCTGATGTCATTTTTCTAACTTGACGAAATTTTCCTTCGGTTAAAGTTATCGAAACCCAAGACGTTGGACCGTGACGTTCATCTCGAATCTTTTTACCGCGTTCGCCTAAATTTGGTTCAGATTCTAATTTAAATGCTTTACACTTTTTGGTTTTGTATTTTTTTCCGTGTAAACCAATTTCGACACCGTTTCTTAATTGTTCTACAGCTTCTTCGGTAATGATTCCATCGACTTGGGCGTAATATTCTTTTTCTACTTTTTTGCTTCGGACAATTTCGCTCATCATGCCATCGGTAGTCAACAAAAGTA
>NZ_DITB01000021.1 GCF_002422095.1 Flavobacterium sp. UBA6195 | reverse complement strand
TAAAACTGGTCCGAAAATCTCTTCTTGGAAAATACGCATTTTGTTGTGTCCTTTGAATAACGTAGGTTGAATGTAATATCCTCCTTCTAAATCGCCACCTAAATGATTCACATCGCCACCGCATAACAATTCAGCACCTTCTTCTTTACCTAATTTAATGTAGGAAAGAATTTTATCTAACAATAACTTCATCTAGAACATAAGCTTTTTCAGTTAAGTATATTTTAGTTGGATTTTGTTTTATCCAATCGTTGGTAACTTTTACTTTAACTGTTTCGAATCCAATATATGTAAATAATAATGTATCATTTACTTTAGCACTTATTTCAAAGATTCCGCTGGGAGAAGTAACAGTTCCTTTAACACGAGAGGCATTCACAACGTGAACATTACCCATAGGAAGTTTGGTATCGTTGTGAATAACTGTTCCTTTAATGTTTTTTACTAGTGTATCATTTTGTGAAAAACAATTAAAAGAATAAAAGAGGAATAAAAAAACTACAAAATATTTCATGCTTATTTTAACTGATTCAAAAATACGAATCTAAAGATGATATTTTGTAGTTTTTTATAAATTTATAAGAAAATTAACGAAAATCGTTAGCTTCTTCTTGGTCTTCTTGGTCTTGATGAATCTCCAGCACTTTCAGCGCGTCTTGGAGCTCTGTCAGAAAATCCGCCTTCTCTTCTTGGAGCCGAACTGCTTCTTTCTCCTCTAAAACCTCCATCTCTTCTTGGAGCCGAACCTCTATCGCTTCTGAAACCACCTTCTCTTCCACCTTCTCTTCTTGAAGATGATCCGCTTCTTTCACCTCTAAATCCGCCTTCACGTCTTCCGCCACCAGAATTTCTTCCGTTATGATCGCGTCTTCCGCCACCGTCGTTTTTAGAAATTTCAACGTTGATTCTACGACCGTTCATGTCATATCCGTTAAGAATAGACATTACTTTGTCAGTATGCTCACCATCTGTATTAAAGAAAGAGAAACCTTCTTTTACGTCTACTTTGAAAACGTCATCTCTGCCTAAATCTAAAGTTTCTTTGATGAAATCTTTTAACTGCATCCAATCGAAATCGTCTCTAGCACCTATGTTAATGAAATAACGAACTGGGTCACCCGCTCTAATTTCTCTTGGTTCAGAACTTCTTTCTCTATCACTTCCTCTTTCTCCTGTTAAATCACGTTTCGATTTGTAATAGTTGATGAATCTATTAAATTCAACAGAAACCATTTTCTTAATTAATTCTTCTTTAGATAAACCATCTAAAACTTCATTAATTGCAGGTAAATAAGTATCAATATCATGATCAACTTCAGTATCTTTAATCTTATTTGCTAAGTGTAATAACTGAATTTCGCAGATTTCAATTCCTGATGGGATTGTTTTTTCTTCAAATTTTTGTTTGATGATACGTTCAATAGAGTGGATTTTTCTCAATTCACTTTTAGTAACGATTACAATTGAAGTTCCTAATTTTCCAGCTCTACCTGTTCTACCTGAACGGTGATTGTACGTTTCAATCTCATCTGGTAATTGATAATTTACTACGTGAGTAACATTATCAACGTCAATTCCACGAGCCGCAACGTCTGTAGCAACTAGCATTTGAATTTGACGACCTCTAAATGATTTCATTACGCCATCTCGTTGTGCTTGCGATAAATCACCATGTAAAGCTGCAGCATTATAACCATCTTCGATTAATTTTTCAGCAACTGCTTGTGTATCACGTTTTGTTCTACAGAAAACCACAGAAAAAATGTCTGGATTAGCATCAGCTAAACGTTTTAAAGCTTCGTAACGGTCTCTGGCGTTTACTACGTAATATTCGTGAGAAACGGTAGCTGAACCTGAATTTTTGTGCCCAACCGTAATTTCTTCTGGGTTTGACATGAACTGTTTTGCAATACGAGCTACTTCAGCTGGCATTGTTGCAGAGAATAACCAAGTGTTTTTCTCGTCTGGTGTGTCCGATAAAATGGAACAAATGTCTTCGTAGAATCCCATGTTTAACATCTCATCTGCCTCGTCTAAGATACAAAAATCGATGTTTTTAATGTTTACAAGACCTCTGTTAATCATATCTTGCATTCTACCTGGTGTAGCCACAATAATTTGTGCACCACGTTTCACTTCTCTAGCTTGTTCTGTAATGCTTGCACCACCATAAACAGCTACGGTATGTAAACCTTTAATGTACTTAGAGTACAATTTAATTTCGTTGGTGATTTGTAAGCATAACTCACGCGTTGGCGATAAAATTAATGCCTGTGTATTTCTGTTTTCAGCATCAATTTTTTGAATTAGTGGAAAACCAAAAGCTGCGGTTTTTCCTGTTCCTGTTTGCGCTAAGGCTACTAAGTCTGTGTTTTGTTCCAATAGTACTGGAATCGCTTTTTCTTGTACTTCTGACGGATTCTCAAATCCTAGATCTTTAATCGCCAGCAGTAGCGACTCATTCAATCCTAATTGTTCAAATTTATTCATATATTATTTTAAATTGGGTGCAAAGGTACGCTTTAAAAGTTAGATTAACTAATTTGTTATTAATTGATTTTCAATTTGTTATGTTTTTGTCTTTTTCACAGATTTTATAAAATATGTTTTATTGCAAGAAAGTGTACTTAAAAAATTAGAAAGTGAGGTATTTTTGTATCAAAATAAGAGCTATGTTTGAACTGCTAGACATTATTGGAACATTAGTATTTGCTATTTCAGGTGCTTTGACTGCTATTTACAAAAAATTAGATTTGTTTGGTGTGTATTGTATCGCTTTTGTCACTGCTTTAGGAGGAGGAACAGTTCGTGATGTCATGATAGGAAGAACACCGGTTGGTTGGATGTTAGATATTGATTATATTTACATAATTACTATAGGTTTTCTACTTTCTATAATATTCAATCGGTATTTAGAGCGTTTGCGTATTTCGATGTTTTTATTTGATACGATTGGATTAGGGGTTTTTACTTTAATCGGTTTAGAAAAAGGAATTGAGTATGGATTAAGTCCGGTTGTTTGTGTGATTTTAGGAACTTTAACAGCGACTTTTGGAGGTGTTATTCGCGATATTTTGTGTAATGAAATTCCGGTTTTGTTCCGAAAGGAAATTTATGCTACGCTTTGTATAGCAGGTGGAATTTTATTCTTCTTATTACAACAGTTGGAAATATCAGATGACATAATATCGCCGATAGTAGCCATTTTTATTATTACATTCCGATTAATTGCTTTTAAATATAACTGGAGTTTGCCTATTGGTTCTGTTTTTGTAAAAAAAGAATAAGTTCTTTTACGGCAATTCCTCTGTGGCTAATTATTGATTTTTCTTCCATAGTCAGTTCAGCAAAGGTTTTAGAATAGCCATCTGCAACAAAAATAGGATCGTAACCAAAACCGTTTGTTCCAATTTTTTTTTCAATGATTTTTCCATTGATGATTCCGGTAAATAAGTTTTGATTACCATTCAAATTTAAAGCAATCACCGTTTTAAAGTTGGCATTTCGATTCGATTTATCTTTCAATTCCGATAAAAGTTTATCCATATTGTCATTCGCATCTTTTTGTTCGCCTGCATAGCGAGCTGAATAAACTCCAGGCGCACCATTTAAAGCTTCTACTTCTAAACCTGTATCATCTGCAAAACAATCATAACCATATTTCTCGGTAACGTAATTGGCTTTTAAAATTGCATTTCCTTCAATGGTATCAGCGGTTTCTGGAATATCTTCTGTGCAGCCAATTTCTTCTAAACTTAGAATTTGAAAGGTGTTTGGAACTAAAGCCTGAATTTCCTGAATTTTATTTTTGTTGTTGGATGCGAATACAAGTTTCATGAAAAATGATTTTAAAAAACAAAGATACGAAATGTATAAAAAGCAAAAAGTCGAGGTGGAGCCCCCGACTTTTAAGGTGAACGTGTAACCACATTTCTGTGTCGTTCGGTGCAAAGGTAATTGCATTTATTGATTTACCAAGCTTTTTTGATTTTTTATTTTATTACTAAATTTTTTTAGTCGTAAAATTTATAATAAAAACTTTTTTCTTTATACTTTTGCTTCGTTTTTAACACCTATTATATATCATGGTAAAAGATTTATTCGAAAGAATTCAAAACAATAAAGGTCCGTTAGGAAAATGGGCTTCACAAGCAGAAGGATATTATGTATTTCCAAAACTAGAAGGTGAGTTAGGTCCAAGAATGAAATTTCATGGAAAAGATATTTTAAATTGGAGTTTAAATGATTATTTAGGATTAGCTAATCATCCAGAAGTTAGAAAAGCTGATGCTGATGCGGCAGTTCAATATGGAGCGGCTTATCCAATGGGAGCTCGTATGATGAGTGGTCATACTAAATATCACGAACAATTAGAAAATGAATTAGCAGCTTTCGTAATGAAAGAATCGGCTTATTTGTTAAATTTTGGTTACCAAGGAATGGTATCTATTATTGATGCTTTGGTTTCTAAAAATGATATTATTGTTTATGATGTTGATTCACATGCATGTATCATTGATGGTGTTCGTTTACACATGGGAAAACGTTTTACTTACAAACACAATGATTTAGAAAGTATGGAGAAAAACCTGCAACGTGCTACTAAAATGGCTACAGAAACAGGTGGAGGAATTTTATTCATTACTGAAGGTGTATTTGGAATGCGAGGACAACAAGGTAAATTGAAAGAAATTGTTGCCTTGAAAGAAAAATACAATTTCCGTTTGTTAGTTGATGATGCGCATGGTTTCGGAACACTCGGTAAAACAGGTGCTGGAGCAGGAGAAGAGCAAGGGTGTCAAGATGGAATTGATGTGTATTTCTCAACTTTTGCAAAATCAATGGCAAATATTGGAGCATTCGTAGCAGCTGACAAAGATGTTATCGATTATTTAAAATATAATTTACGTTCTCAAATGTTTGCAAAAGCATTACCAATGATTCAAACTATTGGATCATTAAAACGTTTGGAGTTATTACGTAATTCATCTGAAATAAAAGATAAATTATGGGTAAATGTAAATGCATTGCAAAACGGATTAAAAGAAAGAGGATTTAACATTGGTGATACCAACACTTGTATTACTCCGGTATATTTAGAGGGGTCTATTCCAGAAGCTATGGTTATGGTAAATGACTTACGTGAAAACTACGGAATTTTCCTTTCTATTGTTGTATATCCTGTAATTCCAAAAGGAATTATTTTGTTAAGAATGATTCCTACTGCTTCGCATACTTTAGAAGATATCGCTGAAACATTAGCTGCTTTTGAAGCTATTCGTGAGAAATTAGTAAACGGAACATATGCTAAAATTGCAGAAGCAAATGTTCAAAATGTAGAGTAATTTATTTCTATATAAAATTAAAAGGGATTCAGATTGAATCCCTTTTTTTATAATTCTTTTTTGTAGGTTCTTCTCCTCTTGTTAATTTTTGAATTAAAATGTTTCCATAAATTGTGAATAGCATGATTTTCCTCTAACTCAGGAGTTCTTATGCAAGTTTCAATACCTTTTGCTAAGCAAACTTTGTAATATTCATCAAAAATGATGGCGGTAATTCCTTTGCTTTGATATTCTGGAGTTATGCCGATTAGATAGAAAACAATTTCTTTCGAATATTTTCTGGCTTGTAACAAATGATAAAATCCAATAGGAAAAAGTTTTCCGTTTGCTTTTCTTAATGCTTGAGCAAACCCAGGCATCACAATGGCAAAAGCAATCATATTATTGTTTTTATCCAAAATAAATTTGATGTATTCCGGATTGATGAAACCAATGTATTTCTTTTTAAAATAAGCTTTTTGGATATCGTTTATTGGAACAAATGATTGTAGTTTTGAATAGGTATCGTTAAAAAGATCAAACATTTTATCTACATAAGGCATGATATCCTTAGTTTTGGTGAAATTTAGACTACGTAATTCGTATCTTTTTTTGATCAATTCACTTGCTTTTTGAAATGATTCAGGATTGATGTCATTAAATGAAAAGCTACTCTCAAGATATTCTTTTTCTTTAGTATATCCAAGCTTTTCAAAATGTGTGATATAGTAAGGTTGACTGTACCAAGTAATCATATTTCCCATTTGTTCAAAACCCTCACTCAGAATTCCAACTTTATCTAAATTAGAAAATCCCATCGGACCTTCGATGTGATCCATGCGGTGTTTTTTACCCAATTCTTCTACTTTAGCTAATAAAGCTTTGGTAACTTCAATGTCATCTATAACATCAAACCAACCAAATCGGGTTTTCTTTTTCCCTAAAATTTTAACTTCTTCCCAATTGATGATGGCCGCAATTTTTCCAACAATTTTTCCATTTTTGTAAGCCAAATAAAAGTGCGCTTCTGCAGTTTGAAGTGCAGGATTCTTAGTTTTGTCAAAAGTTTCTAATTCTTCAGCTATGATGGGCGGAATCCAATAAGGGTTGCTTTTATACAATTCGAAAGAAAACATCACGTAATCTTTCATTTCTTTTTTTGTAAGCGCTTCTTTAATTGTTATCATTTTACTCTTCTACTGCGTCTTTACGTTTTTTAGCTTCTTTTTCGCCTTTTTTCTTCATTTTTTTATCCATTTTGCTACCATTGTCTTTTTCAATTTTGACTTCTTTGTAGTTTTTGGTAAATCGCCACGAAAATCCAATTCCACCAGTAAATAAACTGGGTGTGTTTTTTATGTTTTTCCCAATAGAAGCATCAATTTGCATGTCTTTATTGAATAAATAGGCTGCACCCATTCTTAACAATCCATCAGAATAATAATTACCCATATAGCCTTGATTTTCTATAAATCCAGACCATTTAGCATTAAAACCTCTGGTAAGTGTAACAATGTAATCTATGCTTGCAAAGTCAGAACCTATTTTGTTGTAAGCAACATTGGTTACTAAAACCCATCGACTTCCAAAGTGATTTTGAGCAATTATCATTACTTTTGGACTTACTTTTGGTTCTTCAACATCAACAGGAGCAAAATTAAACGGATTGTCAGAAAAGTTCAAATTTGCACCTCCATATACTGCTACAGCGGGTATTAATTGTCTCCATTTGAAACGGTGATTGGCTTTCCAGCTATATAAATTTGGTTTTTCTTCGTAGTTTTTAAATGGATCATAAATCAAGTATTTAGCTCCAAAAAGAGTTTTTTTCAATGCACTTCTGTTTTTATCAAGTGCATCAGATGTGTAATTATCATTTTGATACTGAAATTCAGCAATAAGTTCTAATTGTTCAAAGAATAATCCCCAACGAATATCAAATTCTGCCATAAAACCACTGGCTTTATAATCTAATGTATTGTGATCTTCGTTAACATAATGCAATCCTGTTTCGGTTTGAAAAACAGATTTCCCAACAGAAAATGCCATCATTGAACGACCAGGACGATTAGAATTGATTTCATCTGTAAATTGTCCAAACGAAATTTGAGAGGTTATCCCTAAGATTAATATAAAAAGTGCTTGAATTGATTTCATACAAAAAGATTTATCTCCAAAAATAGTTATTTTATCATAATTTTATGAAACAATTTTGAAGTTTTCCCAACCAATATCTGTATTTTTGAATTTTAAAATTTATTAGCATGGAAATGGCTTCATTTACAGGATTGATAAAAACCCTATTTTATATCATTCTGTTTTATTATCTGTTTAAGTTTGCAGTTCGAATTTTTGCTCCAATTTTAATGCAAAAGGCTGTAAATAAGATGCAAGAAAAAATGCAAGAACAGTACAGACAACAACAAGAACAATACAATAACGCCTCTCAATCGACAAAAACAACTCCAAAACCAAAAAAAGAAGTAGGAGAATACATCGATTACGAAGAAGTGAAATAATTGTTAGTTTAAAACATTACCTTAAAGGATATTATTACAATATCCTTTTTTTAGTTACTTTAGCACCTTATTTATAGCATTAATATGAAGAACATAAAAGCATTCTATCCGCATTTATTAGTTGTAGTTGGATTTATCTTAGTTTCACTATTTTATTTTTATCCCGTTTTAAAAGGAGAAAAAATTTTTCAATCCGATATCGTTCAATATACCGGAATGGCAAAAGAGCAAATCGATTTTAGAAAAGAAACAGGTGAAGAGCCTTATTGGACTAATAGTGCTTTTGGAGGAATGCCGACGTATCAATTAGGTGCAAAATATCCAAATGACGTTATCGGAATGTTGGATGATGCTTTACGTTTTTTACCTCGTCCAGCGGATTATTTATTCCTTTATTTCTTAGGGTTTTATGTGTTGTTGATGGTGTTAAAAGTAGATCCGTTAAAAGCGTTTTTCGGAGCTTTAGCCTTTGGATTGTCAACGTATTTAATAATTATTTTAGGTGTTGGGCATAATGCTAAAGCGCACGCCATCGCTTACATGCCAATGGTAGTTGCTGGAGTTTTATTGGTATTCCAACGAAAATATATTGCAGGAGGTTTGCTAACTATGATAGCCGCAGCATTGGAAATAAATGCGAATCACTTCCAAATGACCTATTATTTATTGTTATTATTAGCAATAATTGGGGTTTATTATGTCGTAATTGCAATTAAGAATAAGGAATTTAAAGAGTTAGGAAAGATATTTGGAGTATTTGCTATCGCAGGAATTTTAGCCATTGGAGCCAATGCAACCAATTTAATGGCGACTTCAGAATATGCTAAGTTTTCAACACGTAATAATAGTGAATTAACTTTCAATCCAGATGGTTCGCCAAAAACGGATAGTAATGCGATGTCCTATGACTACATTACTGAATACAGCTATGGAGTTGCAGAAAGTTTAAATTTAATTGCACCTGGACTTTTCGGAGGTTCCAATAATGAAAATTTAGGTATTGAATCAGAAACCTATCAAAATTTTGTAGCACAAGGTTATCCAGCGGATCAAGTGCAGGGATTTGTAGAACATGCACCAGCGTATTGGGGATCACAGCCTATTGTTGCGGCACCAGCATACATAGGAGTTGTCGTGTTTTTCTTATTTGTAATGGCATTTTTTGTTGAAAAAAGAAACATCAAATACTTATTTTTAGCAGGAGCAGTATTTTCATTATTACTTTCTTGGGGTAAGAATTTCAATATTTTGACTGATTTCTTTATCAATTATGTTCCATTATATGACAAATTTAGAGCGGTTTCTTCTATTCAAGTGATTTTAGAATTGTGTGTGCCCGCTTTAGCAATTGTTGGGTTATACCAATTTTTCAAGCAAGATGAAAAAGCAAAATGGAACGCCCTTTGGAAATCAGGAGCCATTACATTCGGACTTTTAGTGGTTTTATTTTTAATTAAAGGAATGTTTAATTTCTCTTCTGCAAACGATGCAATGTATGCACAAGCTTATGGAGACGAATTCATCCGAACTCTAAAATTAGACCGAGAAGCTTTATATACTTCAGATGTGTTGCGTTCGATGCTGTTTGTTGGACTAACATTTGCGGTTTTGTTTCTTTTCGTTAAAAATATGATGAAGGAAACAACTGCTATTATTTTGGTTGGAGTTTTAATGGTTTTCGATTTGTTTATGGTTGATAAACGTTATGTGAACAACAATCCGGACCAATTCAAAAGCGCTAGAGAAGTCGATATGCCATTTGAACCAACAGAAGCCGATCAAAGGATTTTAGCCGATACCACACATTTCAGAGTTTTTGAAGTAGAAGGCGGGATGAGTAGTGCAAGAACGTCGTTTTTCCACAAATCAATCGGTGGATATCATGCAGCGAAACCAAGAAGAATGCAACAATTATTCGACTACCAAATTGCTAAAAATAACGTTCGTGTGTTAAACATGTTAAATGTAAAATACGTTATCCAATCGGATGAAAACGGACAAAAATTAGCATTACAAAACCCTGCAGCTAATGGAAATGCATGGTTTGTTGAAGAAATTAAGCTAGTAAAATCTGCAAACGAAGAAATGAAAGCGTTGGATACTTTGGATACAAAAAGAGTGGCTATTTTTAGAACTATTGATGCCACAAAATATTTAAAAGCACCTGCACTTCCTATTTCAAATTTAGAATATGAAAAAGATTCTATTTCATCAATAAATTTAGTTTCCTACAAACCAAATCATTTAAAATATGTTTCAAATAATAGTAATGAAGGCTTTGCCGTTTTCTCTGAAATGTATTATCAAAATGGTTGGAAAGCTACAATTGATGGAAAAGACGCTCAAATTTTAAATGTAAACTATGTATTAAGAGGCTTACAAATTCCAGCAGGAAAACATACCATTGAATTCAAATTTGAACCAGAAGTAGTAAAAACAGGAAGTACAATCGCTTTAATCAGTTCAATCGGAATGCTTTTATTAATTGGAGCAGGAGTTTATTTTGAGAACAAGAAAAAAGTATAGAATCTTGTCATGCTGAATTCATTTCAGCATCTCACTTATAATTTAGAAGCTGAAACGAGTTCAGCTTGACAGAATATCATTTAAGAATTTGACATTTGCAACCAACTAAAAAAATACTCATTATATCGTATTACTGGCCACCAGCAGGAGGTCCAGGCGTACAGCGTTGGTTGAAATTTGTCAAATATTTACCTGATTTTAATATAGAACCTCATGTTTATATTCCTGAAAATCCAACCTATCCGTTGATTGATGATAAATTATTAAGTGAAGTTTCGCATAAAGCATTTATTATCAAACAACCGATTTTTGAACCTTACGGATTGGCTTCGGTTTTTTCGAAAAATAAGACAAAAAAAATCAGTTCCGGAATTATTCCAAATCAAAAAAAGCAATCTTTTATAGAAAAAGTAATGCTTTGGATTCGTGGAAACGTTTTTATTCCTGATGCGAGAGTATTTTGGGTGAAACCTTCGGTTAAATTCTTAAAACAATATCTTCAAGAACATCAAATCGATACGATAATTACCACAGGTCCGCCTCATAGTTTGCATTTGATTGGTTTGCAATTAAAAAAAGAATTGACTATCACTTGGTTGGCTGATTTTCGTGATCCTTGGACAACGATTGGCTATCACAAACAATTAAAATTGAGTTCGTGGGCTTCCAAAAAACATAAAGATTTGGAAAAGGAAGTCATGAATACTTGTGACCAGCTTTTAGTGACTTCTCCTACCACAAAAACCGAATTTGAAGCGATTACTTCAAAACCAATCGAAGTGATTACAAATGGTTATGATGTGGAACAAGTGAATAAAAAACCTTTGGACGAAAAATTTACTTTAGCACACATTGGTTCGTTTTTATCAGCTAGAAATCCAAGAATTTTGTGGAAAGCTTTGAAAGAATTGACCAAAGAAAATCCCGAATTCAAAAATCATTTTCAATTAAAATTGATAGGAGCGGTGAGTGCTGAGGTACTTCAAGCGATTAAAGAATTCAAGTTGGAAAAATACGTGAATCATTTAGGTTATTTGCCACATGATGAAGCGATAATCGAACAAAGAAGTTCGCAAGTGTTATTACTTATCGAAATTGACTCAGAAGAAACCAAATGTATCATTCCTGGAAAATTATTCGAATATATGGTTTCTGAGCGACCAATCATCGCCATCGGACCTGAAAACGCAGATTTTGCTCAAATCATTAAAGAAACCAATACAGGAACTTTCTTCAAATATGACGAATTAGAAGCTTTAAAAGCACAAATTCTGAACTATTTCGAGCAATTTCAGCAAAATAATTTAAAAGTATATCCAGTTGGTTTGCAACAGTACAGTAGAAAATCATTGACAGAAAAATTAGCCAAACTTCTGAATTCTAAATTCTAAATTCAAACTTCAAACATGGGAATTGTCATCAAACAATCGATTAAAAACACCATCATTACTTACATCGGTTTTGGAATTGGTGCGATTAATACCTTGTTTATGTACGGACAATTTTTAGGGGATACTTATTATGGTTTGGTGGGATTTATATTATCCGCTGCTAACATTATGATGCCTTTAATGGCGTTTGGAGTTCACAATACTTTGGTGAAATTTTATAACGAATACGAAACTGAAGAAAAAAAATCGCAATTTCTAACGTTTGTATTGGTTTTACCTTTACTGATAATTCTTCCAATAAGTTTAATTGGATTTTTTGGTTATCACCAAATAGCGAGTTTATTGTCTCAAAAAAATCAAATTGTATACGATTATGTGTGGCAAATTCCGGTAATTGGACTTTGTATGGGATATTTTGAGATTTTCTATGCTTGGGTAAAAGTACATATGCAATCGGTTTATGGTAGTTTTGTAAAAGAAGTGCTGTTGCGTGTTTTAATTTCGATTTTCCTATTCGCAGTTTATTTCGATTATATTTCGCCAAAACAATTTGTTTTCGCATTAATGGGGATTTACTTTGCAACACTAGTTGTGATGTTTATTTATTCAATGCGAGTAAAAAGACCGAGTTTTAATTTGGTTTTTCCGGATAATATCAAGGCAATTTTAACCTATTGTTTTTTCATTATTTTATCGGGCAGTGTAGCTACTTTATTATTAGATGTAGATAAATTTATGCTTAACTTTTATATAGATATCGATAATATTGCTTTTTATTCTGTTGCTATCTTTATTGCGACCGTGATTGCAGTTCCAAGTCGAGCTATGCATCAAATTACATATCCAATTACGGCAAAATTGATGAGTGAAAAGAAACACGATGAGCTTAATGAATTGTATAAAAAATCGTCAATTACGCTTCAGGTAATAGGAGGTTTGATTTTGATAGGAATTTTGGTTAATATTAACCAATTGTATACTGTAATGCCAGCAGGTTATAGTGAAGGAGTTGCGGTTGTTTTCTTAATTGGAGTTTCAAAATATTTCGATTTGATTTTAGGAAATAATAATTCCATAATTTTTAATTCAAAATATTACAAAGCCGTTTTATTTTTAGGATTGTTCTTGGTTTTTTTAACTGTTTCTTTAAATATGGTATTTATTCCACTTTACGGTTTAAATGGAGCGGCAATAGCAACGTTAATTTCAATTACAATATATAGTTTAGCTAAATTACTGTTTGTGGTCCTTAAAATGGATTTATTTCCGTTTACAAAGAATACAATTAAAGCTTTGGGTGTAACATTTCTTAGTTTTGTCGTGTTTTATTATTGGGATTTTTCATTTCATCCTTTCTTGAATATTATTTTAAAATCAATTTTAGTAACTATTTTCTACTTGGGATGGAGTTTTTATTTGAAAATCTCTTCCGATATCAATTTTGTGATGAACTCTGTTTTTAAAAGAATTTTGAAGAAGTAATAAATATTTTTTTAATTTTTAAATTTATTCAATCTGTGTTCCAAATTTGAAAATTGATTTTTGTATTTGTTCTTGATCTTGAACATAAAAAATCCTGCTTCATCTTCCCAGAATCCACAGGATTTAAAAACAAACTAACCAACCAATTTTTATTTATCTCTTTTTACTTCTAAAGTTTCTCTTTTGATTTCTTTAACGTCATCATCTGTCATTTTAGCTTTAGATCCGTCTTTTCTGTAGTAGTAATAGTCATCGTCGCTTCCATAATCATCATCATAATCGTCATCTCCATAACCATAACCTCCATTTCCTCCAGAATAATGAGTTCCTCTAGGATTGTAAGTATAACCACTATTAGTATAGTTGATAAATCCATATACGCTTACAATTCGTCCTCTTCTGTCGTACACAATTCGCATGTTTCCTACTCTTGTTACTGCAAAGCTGTTATAGCTCATGTAAATAGTTCCAATTCTTTTAACTCTACCAAAAGCATCGTAGTTGATGTAAACATTACCCACACGTCTTACTTTACCAAAGTTATCATGCTCAACTCGGATTCCTCTTTCAGAAATTCCGTAGTAACCTCTTGTTCTAGGAGCACCATTTGTTCCATTTACAGCGTATCTAGGTCCTGATGGTCTTGTGTTGAAATCAAATTCACCATTTGGAAACAATATAAACTCGATTCCTCTTTCTCTAAAGATGATAGGTTCTGCATCTCTATAATCGATGTAATAACCTCTTCTATTTGTGTTATCAGAAAAAACAGGATTTTCTGACGCTAAAGCCATGTTCCCTACCAGAAAGATACTGGCTACTACTAAAAGTGTAATTTTTTTACTCATGATGTACACATTTAGTTTTCGGAATTCGTGAATCTTCGATTTCATGATACAACAATTTAAAAGTTGAGCAACTTCATTTTAAAACTCGTTTCTAAAACGGTTGCTTGATTAGGTATTTCCAATTGCTGTGCCAAACTCCAAGAAAGTGTTGTAAACGATTTGTTAATGAGTTGTTATTATACAAAAAAAGAACGCTAAGATGTTGATAGCGTTCTTTTTGATTAGATTAATATATTGTTTTATTTCCCTCCGTATCTTCTCATCATTTCTTGTTGCATTTGTTCAATACCTTCAACTCCTAAAGTAGTAAATAGAACTATTACATAAATTAGGTAAATGACACCTAGTGTAATTCCAATGATACTTAATATTTTACCAATTTTTATATTATTGTAATTGTTATAGATACTAGGGTTTTCAGCATATAATTTTGTGTCTTTATTTGCTAAAACTAAAGCTACAACACCCAATATGATACTAAAAATTCCGTAACAACAACAAGTTAAAATTGAAAATATTCCTAAAATTAGGACTGCAGTAGCATTAGGTAATTTTTGATTTTCCATAAATATATTAGTTTAATTGGTTACAGAGTTAAAATATATTTTGATAAAATAGGCTATTAAAATAATAACTCCATTTAAAATAGCGCTTGTGATAACTAATTTGTAGTAATTTCTCTTTTTGTCTAATAGATGAAGTGCTAAAAGAATAAAGAAAACAACTAAAGTGTAAATAGCAGGAAACATTTTAAAAGCTTCCCAGAATTCTCCTTCTAATAAAAAAGCAATGGCTCTTTGTGTTCCACAACCCGGACATTCAACTCCAAAAAGTTGTTTGTTCATACAGGGCAACATGTGTTCTTTCATAATGCTTTTTTGTGGTTGAAAATTGTTCCACAAGTTTACAAAAAAAAGTTCAAAACTAATACTAATTTTAAAAACACTATTTTTGAAAACTTTATAAAAAGATAAATTATGAAACAATTTTTATACATTTTAGTGTTTGCAGCGGTCGGAATTTTTGCTTTGATTGAGCAATCAAAACCAGCTCCAAATAGATTTATTATGATAGGAGCAATGGCTGTTTTTATGTTTGGATTATTTAGATTAATGAAGAAAATACCATCTAAAAATGATGGAGAAAACGAAGAAAAAAATGACACAGAAATTTGAAATAGGAGATAAGGTTGCGGTTTTAGACGACGATATTTCAGGAGTGGTAATAAAGGTTAAAAACAATGAAATTTCAGTGGAAATTACTGATAATTTTGTGATGACATTTTTTGTCAACGAATTAGTTAAAATAAATAATTCCAATGAGTTAAGATGTTTTTTCTCCACTCAAAGTTTAGGTTCTGTTTTAAAAGATAAAGAAGAGCCAAAAAAGCGAAGTTTCATCAAAGAAAAGCGTTCTCGTAAGGACGAATTTGTTTTAGAAATTGATTTGCATATCGAAAAATTAGTACCTTCAAAACGCGGAATGAACAATTATGATATTCTGACTTTGCAAATGGAAACGGCTAAACGCCAACTCGATTTTGCTATCAAAAATCGGATGCCAAAAGTGGTGTTTATTCATGGTGTTGGTGAAGGTGTTTTAAAGGCCGAATTGGACTTTATGTTGGGACGCTATGAAGGTATTTCATTCCAAGATGCCAACTATCAAAAATATGGTTTGGGTGCAACAGAAGTTTATATTAAGCAAAATTTAAAGTAAAAAAAAACACGTTTATTCTTTATAAACGTGTTTTTTAAATCATTTTTGATTATCTAATTTGTGACATAGGAACCAAAATCAAAAATATCATGTGTAAAACTCAAATCACCTTTTTTATATGTGATATCTATAAATTTTATGTCATATTTAAGTGCTGGTAAATTATTTGAACCAGTTACTTCAGTAGTAATTATTTCAACTGTTCCTGTGGTTGCAATCCATTCTTCTTCTAAAATAAACGGACTATCAGGAGAAGTCGTAGAGCAAATTAATACATTTGTTAATGTTCCCCCACTAAACATTTTATAAGTGATTTTATTTGTTGCATCTAAATTAATTGAAGTAGTTCCTGCCGTTGTTGGTAAGAGATAGTCTGGATAATCATATGAAATTAATTGCGTGTTATTGTTTTTGTATAAATTGTTAGCATTACACTGAGCTCCGTTATTTGTAGAAAAATTAAAAGAAAGAATATTTGTTTTAGATTTATAATTTCCGAATAAAAATTCTTCATAAATTAAATTATTTTCACCATTTGTGAATTGAACATTAATCAATTTTATTTGATGAATATAATTAATAGTTGTTGCTTTTGTAGTTTCATTGACAGAAGGCAAAACACTTGTTGTAATTTGAATTTGTCCACCAGGCAGGGCTTTATATTCTTCAAGTACTGTAGGTGATGCAGGGGGAATTTCTGAACAAATAGCTGTAGAATTTACATTTTCATTATACAATCTATAAACTAATTCTTCTGAATTAGCCAAAGTATAAATTCTAGGAGTTCCTTCAATTGTTGGCTCATCAATAAAAATTGAACTTGGAATATTTAAAATTAATATTTCTTTATCCTTTGATACAAAAAGTAAATTATTACACTTTTGAACTGTTTCATTATTAAAATTAAAAGTTTTCAAAATTAAATCTCCATCGTCACATGATTGAAATAAAAATAGTGAAGCTATCAAAACTAGAATTTTTTTCATTTATTAATCGAATTTATGCAACAAAAATAAGGGTTTTAATTTATTAATTTACTAATGTTTGTTAATTTCAATGCGAATTGATTTTAAGATTTCTAAAATAAAATGATTTGTATCTTTGCTGTATGAGAAAAGTGTATTTAGATAACGCCGCAACCACGCCTATTCATCCAGAAGTCATTACTGCTATGATGAATGTTTTACAAAACGATTTTGGAAATCCATCTTCAACGCATAGTTTTGGGAGAAGCGCCAAGACTTTGTTAGAATCATCGCGTAAATCCATTGCGAAATTACTAAATGCACAAGCTTCCGAAATTATTTTTACGTCCAGCGCCACCGAAGCCACGAATTGGATTTTGGCAAGCGCTGTTAAAGATTTGGGAATTAAACGCATTATAACAACTAAAATCGAGCATCACGCTACGTTACATACTGTCGAACATTTAGCAAAGGAATTCGGAATTCAAGTTGAATATGTTACGATTTTATCCAACGGAAACATCGATTACCATGATTTTGCTGATAAATTACATTCAGATGTTCCAACTCTAGTCTCGCTAATCCACGTAAATAACGAAATAGGAACGATTTTAGACATCAAACGCGTTTCGGACTTGTGCAAGTATGCGAAAGCACTTTTTCATTGCGATACGGTACAATCTATCGGAAAAACAATTTTAGATGTACAAGACTTGGGAATTGATTTTTTAGTAGCAAGTGCACATAAATTTCATGGTCCAAAAGGAATTGGGTTTGCGTACATAAAAAAGAATTCCATGCTACAACCGATGATTTTCGGAGGCGAGCAAGAAAAAGGAATGCGTGCCGGAACTGAAGCTGTTCATCAGGTTGTTGGTATGGCAAAAGCATTGGAATTAGCTTGTGAGAATATAGAAAATGATATCAATTACATTTCCGATTTAAAAAACTATTGCTTTTCAGAATTGAAAAAAGTATTTCCAGAAGTGAAAATCAATGGAGAAAATACGTTTTATAACCTTTTAAACGTCCAATTACCATTATCGGAAGAAAAGACTTCCATGTTGTTATTTACATTGGATATGAAAGGAATTGCCGTTTCACGCGGAAGTGCTTGTCAAAGCGGAAGTATTAAACCATCGCACGTTTTAGCCGAGTTTTTATCAGCAGAGGAGACAAAAAAACCAAGTTTACGAATCTCGTTCAGTCATTTTAATACGAAAGAAGATGTTGATTTGTTGGTTGAGGCTTTGAAACAAGCATAACTATTACCGTCACTTCGAGTGATTTTTAAAAGAAAAAATGCTGATTTTTGCTTTTAAAAATTGTATCGAGAACTATAGCAACGATTTTCCTTCTACAGTTCTCGATACATTTTGTATTTGTAAATCTGAGGCTTTCCAAATACAAAACACTCGAAGTGACGTTAGTGGAATTTCGATTTGAAACATAAAAAAACACGAATTACATAAATCATATAATTCGTGTTCAATAAGTTATTCAGGAAACTACAATTTCCCCATATTCTGAGCCAATGTCTCAATGAATTTAGTGATTGGTCCTTTGATCATCATGGCCATCATTGGGTTGAAATCGCCTTCAAAAGCTAATTGTACTTCTGTATTATCAGCGTCGATTGGGTTTAAGTTTCCAGTTAATGTAAAAGGCAATTTACTTGAAGCAGCTCCTAAAACGATTTGCGAATTTGGAGTTCCACCTTTTTTAACCAATTTAATTTCTGGCATTCCTTTTAATCCGAATTCAAAGCAATTCTCGTCGATTACTTCAAATTTTGCGATATTTTCTGGCATTAATTTTTCGAAATTCTTTACGTCGTTCAGAGCGTTGAATAAATATTCAGCCGATTTTGCTACGTTTACTTTTGGACTTTCTAAGTTCATATTTTTTATTTATTGTTTGTGATTTAAACTTCTACATTCCATTCTGCTGGATTTGCGTTCCATGCACTCAATGTTTCCAATTCATTTTCTGAAACATATTGTTTGTCAACCGCTTTTTGTAATAAGTTTTCGTAATTACTTAGTGTAAAAACATCCACATTTGCCGCTTCAAAACGTTCTTTTGAAATTGGGAAGCCATAGGTAAAAATAGCTGCCATTCCTTTTACATTAGCACCTTCGTTTCGTAAAGCTTCAACGGCTAACAAACTGCTTCCACCAGTCGAAATCAGATCTTCAACCACCACCACGTTTTGTCCTTTTTGTAAGAAGCCTTCTACTTGGTTTTGTCTTCCGTGTTTTTTTGGTTCTGGACGAACGTATACGAATGGTAATCCCATGGCTTCGGCAACTAGAATTCCGATACCAATAGCACCTGTTGCAACGCCTGCAATGACATCCGGTTTACCAAATTTGTCTTCAATATGTTTCGCAAATTCATCACGAACATAGTTTCTAACCGCTGGAAATGAAAGGATTATGCGGTTATCACAATAAATCGGAGACTTCCAGCCTGAAGCCCACGTAAAAGGATTTTTAGAATTTAATTTAATTGCGTTTATTTGTAAAAGCAATTCGGCTGTTTGTTGTGCTGTGTTGTTATTAAAAATCATATTGCAAATGTATAAAGTTTTTGTGAACGATAAGCCACTTTTTTTGACAAATCAGGTTCAAAAAGAAACCGATTTCAAACTTTTTTTATTGGAAAGTGTTGATATCAAAAAGTTAATCGTTAAAATTTTTCAGAATAAAATTCAGAAAGCTTTTTTGTATCATCCCGATGAAAAATTGATAATGAAAACGCTTCGTGCGAAATTACCCGTTGAAAAAGCAGGTGGTGGATTGGTTTACAACAAAGACGGCGATGTGCTTTTTATTTTCAGAAACGGCAAATGGGATTTACCAAAAGGTGGAATGGAGAAAACTGAAACCATTGAAGAAACCGCTATCCGAGAAGTAGAGGAAGAAACCGGCGTTACCGGATTAGCTATCACCGAAAAACTACAAAGAACCTACCATATTTTCAAACGCAATGGTCGCTACAAACTAAAAATTACGCAATGGTTTGAAATGCGTACCAAATACGAAGGCACGCCACAAGGTCAAGCCGATGAAGGAATCGAACGTGTAGAATGGGTGAATCCAAAGGATATTAAGTTTATATTAGAGAACTCGTACGAGAATATTAAGTTGTTGTTTGAAGCGGAGAACTCTAATGTGTCAATTTGATAATTAGACAATGTGCCAATTTCTCGATTTAGATTCATTGACACATTGACTAATTGACACATTATCTAATTCACTCTATAAACCGGATATTGCAAATGCGCTTTCTCATAATAAGGCGATTGTCTGTACACCCAATCTAATTGCGCTGCACCATTTTCTGCGAAAGCTTTGTCATTTTGTTTCTTTTGTTCCAATTCGGCTTTTATTTTTGGATTTTTATCCAAGAATTCTTTTGCTAAATCTTCAAAAACATAACTCGAAAAATACTCTTTTTGTTGTAAAATAGGATCAAAGAAGTTCCAGTTGAAATAACTGTCTACCGCTTCTGGTTCTAAGGTTTCTACTAAATATTTTACTCCAGGTTGATTCGTGTAAAACACATAATCTCCCATGAAAAATTTTACTTTTTGAATCGATTTAGTAACTTTCGTATTGTAATGTGCATAATGACCTTCGTAAGGCGATTTTGAAGTTTGATAATTTTCAATTTTATACGATTCTACTTCAATAACCGTATCTTTTTGAAGGCGATGTGCATTAATATTATTCAATTTCAAAATATCCAAAACCTGCCATTGCGATTGTGGAATAATATACGCTTTCGGAATGTTTACAAATTTTGTAGGCTTATAATTCCCATAAAACGGAATTTTCTTGGTAAACGGTTTACTTTTGTCATAAAACAGACGGTCTTTTCCTGAAATATCACTTGGTTTGTAACCGCCTTGATAGCCTTTAAAATCAATATAAGATACTTTTGTAGAATCAATTGCCCAGTCTAACGGATATTGCATTCCTGCTTGATATTCTTTCAATGCTTCTTTTCGAATTTGCTTGATTTTTTGCCAATTTGTATCGGCGAAATTGATTGTGCTTACCATAAATTCGTAAGTCACTTTCACACGTTCTTTATATACTTTTAACATGTGCGTTTCTGGAACAAATCCTAAGGTGTGGAATAAAGTCGAATAACCTGTCGCATATCTTGGTGTATCGGTAAATTGCTCAAAACCTTTGTCAGGCGTGGTGCTGTGCACATTCACATACGGAACCACATCGATTTTCTTTTTGTTCATGTCTTTCACCACTGAAGGATACAATTCGTTGATGAAATAATTCCCTAATTTGTTTCCCAAACGTTCATGTTGGGTAGCAATGCAAGTAAACGTATATTGATAATCCGCGCCATTAGAAACGTGATTGTCTAAGAAAATATCAGGATTTAACTCGGTAAACAACTTTTGAAAACTTCTCGAATTTTTAGTATCCGATTTAATGAAATCCCGATTCAAATCATAATTTCGCCCATTTCCTCTAAAACCATATTCTTCAGGACCATTTTGATTGGCTCTAGAATGTGAATTTCGGTTCAACATTCCTCCAACACTATACACCGGAATAGCTGCAATTAATGTGTTTTTAGCCGTTTTGATTTTCCCCATGGCCAAATCACGCATCAACATCATTGTAGCGTCAATTCCGTCAGGTTCACCTGCGTGA
The DNA here is from genome assembly GCF_002422095.1 of Flavobacterium sp. UBA6195. Classification (GTDB taxonomy): domain Bacteria; phylum Bacteroidota; class Bacteroidia; order Flavobacteriales; family Flavobacteriaceae; genus Flavobacterium. The sequence continues at coordinate 4,500 of NZ_DITB01000021.1, read as the reverse complement.
ATACCGTTGTTGATTAATATTACGGCTTTGTTTTTAGTAAAATATTCATCAAAATCAAATTTGCCTTCGCTTGAAAATAATACTAAATGCAAAGGTTTTCCGCTATCTGTGGTGCCTTTTTGAATCATTTGGATGTTAGCAAAACTTTCATCTAATTTTTCATAAAACGCAATACATTCTTCATAATTTGAAGATTGATTGCCATTACCACGTTCAAAAGGTGTAATGAAATTGTTTTGTGAAAACGCAGGAATCGAGAAGAAAAGTAAACTTATTTTTAGAAAACGCATAGCAGATTTGTATTTGATTTTCAAAAATAAAGAATCTTTTTGAAGTATGATTTTTTTTAGCCACAGATTAAAGGATTAAAAGGATTTAATATTGTTTAATAGAATTAATCCGTGTAATCTGTGTAATCCGTGGCAATTAATTACTTATTTAAATAATTGGTTTTATCTTTGCCGCATGAGTCAAAATCCATATTCCAACAATGTACTATTGAATCTTGGTATTCAAAGTTTAAACAAAATGCAAGAAGTAGCGCAACATGCTATTTTGAATGAAGATAATATTTTATTGCTTTCTCCTACAGGTTCGGGGAAAACATTAGCGTTTTTGTTGCCTATTTTTCAATTATTAGAAGAAGATGTAAAAGGAGTGCAATGTCTAATTTTAGTACCATCACGCGAATTAGGTTTGCAAATTGAACAAGTTTGGAAAAAAATGGGAACGCATTACAAAGTCAATACGTGTTATGGAGGTCACTCGATAGAAACGGAATTCAAAAACTTAAGTAATCCACCAGCGTTGTTAATTGGAACACCAGGAAGAATTGCCGATCATATAGAACGAGGAAGTTTTGCTACCGAAAATGTAAAAACCTATGTTCTAGACGAATTTGACAAATCGTTACAATTGGGTTTCCATGAAGAAATGTCTTATATCATTGGAAAAATTACAAAAGCAAACAAACGTGTTTTGGTTTCTGCGACTTCAGGTGTGGAAATTCCGAAATATACGAAGGTGGTCAATCCGAAAGTGTTGGATTTTATTCCAAAAGAAAAGCAGAATGATAATTTAGATATTCGTATCGTATTTTCGAAATCTAAGGATAAAATTGATGCGTTGTTTCAGTTGATTTGTTCTTTAAATTCAGAAGCTGCCATTATTTTTTGTAACCACAGAGAAGCGGTAGAACGCATTCATGAAATGTTAACTCAAAAAGGCATTATTTCCACTTACTATCACGGCGGATTAGATCAAGACGAACGAGAACGTGCCTTAATTCAGTTCAGAAATGGCAGTGTTTCTTATTTGATTACAACCGATTTAGGCGCACGTGGTTTGGATATTCCCGAAATGAATCACGTAATACATTACCATTTACCTGCCAAAGAAGACGAATTCACCCACCGAAACGGAAGAACGGCTCGTATGTTTGCCACCGGAACGGCTTACGTTTTGGTAAACGAAACCGAAAAGAAAGTGGATTATTTCGATTATGGCAAACGTAGATTAGATGTTTCCAATGCGAAATCGTTGCCAAAAGCGCCTTTATATCAAACGCTTTACATCAGTGGTGGAAAGAAAAACAAGTTGAATAAAATCGACATTGTAGGTTTCTTTTCACAAAAAGGAAAATTAGAAAAAGACGATATTGGATTAATCGAAGTCAAAGATTTTATTTCGTTTGTAGCGGTGAAATACCCAAAAGTGAAATCTTTATTGCAAAACATCAAAGACGAAAAAATGAAAGGGAAAAAATATAAAATTGAAGTAGCAAGAAAGGTGATTAAGAAAGAAGAGGAGTAAAATTTAGAATGATTATTGATTTCTATTAAAATTTAGAATTGATGGATGAAAATCTTGAAAATAAATTAAAAAATAAACAACAACAATTAGTTAATTTTAAAAAAGTTATACCAAAAGTAATTTTTATCACCATTTTAAGTAATTTTATTTTACCATATTGGCCTCATCCTAGAATTGAAAGGGTTTTAAATGAAAAAGGTTATTTAGGTACCGTTTTATGGGGTACCTTAATTATGGCTATTGTTATTCCAGTTATATTATACATAAGATATTTGAATATTAAAGACGAAATTTCTAATATAAAACGTGAAATTTTGAAAGAGAAAAATAAATAATCAATTTTCATTTAGATCTAATTAATAAATGACTTCTCCAATCTGTCCACTTTGTAATTCAGCTGCAACGCTTTTTTGCGAAAAACCAAAGCATTTGTTTTATAAATGCGATACTTGCGATGGAATTTTCAGACCTAAACATACTTTTTTAACCGCTGAAGAAGAAAAATCGCATTACGAAAAACATAACAATGATGTTTTTGATGAACGCTATCAAAACTTTGTTTCACCAATCGTAAATGCTGTTTTACAAGATTTTTCTCCAGAAGCTAATGGTTTGGATTTTGGTTCAGGAACAGGTCCGGTGATCGCTAAAATGTTGACGAATAAAGGCTATCAAGTACAGAATTACGATTTGTTTTTTGCAAAAGAACCATCACTTTTAAAAGAAAAATACGATTACGTTTCGTGTTGCGAAGTAATGGAGCATTTTCAACAACCTTACAAAGAATTTGAATTACTAAAAAGTTTACTACTTCCGAAAGGAAAATTATACTGTAAAACAGAAGTTTTCAATAACCAAAAACCTTTTGAAAATTGGTATTATAAGGATGATTTCACCCACGTTTTTATTTACCAACCCAAAACTTTAAAATGGCTAAAAAAAGAATTTCACTTTTCGAATTTAATTATCAAAGAAAAGTTGATAGTGTTTGAAAATTAAATAAATAGGAACACAGATTTTTTTAAATTGAAAGTTTATATTCAAAGCTTTATATTTAATAATCTTTCGCCAAATTATAATAAAAAACTTTGAGTGACTCTGTGTTAAACTTCGTGAAACTTTGTGTAACAAAACTATTTTTTAACTAAAACCGATTCCGGAACCAATTGTGAAATATCGCCACCATTTCGCAACACATCTCTAACAATACTTGAAGAAATAAACGAAGTACGAGCTGCTGTTAGTAAGAAAACCGTTTCTATTTTTGACATCACACGATTGGTATGTGCGATTGCTTTTTCAAACTCAAAGTCAGCTGGATTTCTTAATCCACGTAAGATGAAATCTGCTTTTTCTTTTTTACATAAATCTATTGTCAAACCTGAGTAAGTGATGACTTTTACTTTGGGTTCGTCTTTAAAAGCTTCTTCGATGAATCGTTTTCTATCTTCTAAGGAAAACATGTATTTTTTTTCGGCATTAACACCAATGGCTACAATGACTTCATCAAATAAAGAAACGCCTCTTTTGATAATATCGTAATGTCCGTTGGTAATGGGATCAAATGAACCTGGAAATATTGCTTTTTTCATGTTTTACTTCTTTAAAGCCAATTCAATAGCGTTTTCAAATAATTCTGGTAATGAAATTCCAGCTTCGCGAGCCTGTTGTGGAAGAATACTTTCGGTTGTTAAACCTGGAATTGTATTCATTTCTAACATGTGTGGTTCGTTATTTACAATAATGAATTCACTTCTCGAAAAACCTTTCATTTTTAATACTTCGTAGGCTCTTTTAGCAACCGTTTCGATTTTTGCTTTTAATTCATCCGAAATTCTGGCTGGCGTAATTTCTTTCGATTTGCCTAAATATTTCGCTTCGTAGTCGAAAAAGTCGTTTTCCGATACGATTTCGGTAATTGGTAAAACCGTAACAGTTCCTTTATAATTAATTACACCAACTGAAACTTCTGTTCCGTCAAGGAAACTTTCAATAATGATTTCGTCGTCTTCTTTATAAGCGTTTTCAATAGCTGGAAGAAATTCTTCTCTAGTTTTTACTTTCGAAATTCCGAAACTTGAACCCGATTTATTTGGTTTTACGAAGCAAGGTAAACCTACTTTATTTAAAATTGCATCAACATTGATTTCATCGCCTAAATTTAAATAATACGATTCCGCCGTTTTGATTCCGTAAGGTTTTAAAACCGATAACATATCACGCTTATTAAAAGTTAACGCTGCTTGATAATAATCACACGAAGTTTGAGGTATATTCAATAATTCAAAATACGCTTGCATCAAACCATCTTCACCTGGTGTTCCGTGAATCGCATTAAAAACTACATCAAAATTGATTTTTGTGCCATTTACGGTTACTGAAAAATCGTTTTTATCCATTGGAAATTCGGCATCATTTTCATCTACATACACCCATTTTTCTTTAAAAATATGAATACGATACGGATTAAATTTATTGCGATTAATATTGTTAAATACAACATTTCCGCTGGTTAACGAAATTTTGTACTCGCTAGAGTAACCTCCCATGATAATGGCAACGTTTTTCATTTTGAAATTCTAAAAGTGATACACAAAAATACATTATTTATTGATAAGTATAGTGCTTTTGCAAGATTCTGATAGAAATATTTTAAATAAATACCCGTTTTAAAGTGTTAAGAAATGA
>NZ_DITB01000045.1:38011-38366 GCF_002422095.1 Flavobacterium sp. UBA6195 | reverse complement strand
CCTTGTGTTCCTTGTGGTTAAGTTTTACACCGAGCTGCACGGAGTTTCTTTTGATGTGGATTTTGTTGAAAGAGCTGCACAGAGAGCGCTGCGCTTGTATTGGAACGCAGATGACGCTGATTTGACTGATTTACACGGGTTTTTTATTTTATGGTCAGCTAAAGCTGATACGGATGTAACGGGTTTAATTTGATGGTGGTAAGGGTACAGGTTTCAGGTTTCAAGTTTTTGGAACACGGATGGAAGGAATTGAAGAAATTTTTAAAATAACTTTGCGTGCTTAGCGAAAAACTTGGCTCCTTTGCGTTAAAATTCACTCCGAGCTGCTCCGAGTTTCTTTTGTTGTTGATTGTGT
>NZ_DITB01000045.1:0-37900 GCF_002422095.1 Flavobacterium sp. UBA6195 | reverse complement strand
TTGTGGTTAAGTTTCACACCGAGCTTCACCGAGTTTCTTTTGTTGTTGATTGTGTTGAGAGCGTTATACTGAGGCGATGCACTTGTTTAAGAAAGCGGATGACGATGATTTAGCAGATGGTGACGGATTTTTTTTAACCAAATAGACACAATAGATTTTCTTTTTTTGATTTTTAGGCGTTACACTTTTCATAGTTCACAATAGAATACAGGCATAGTTTGTCATGCTGTTAGGTATCTCTTTTTGTACTTGATTTTTGAAGTTGTACTTGATTTTTGCTTTGTAATACCGATTGAAGAAATTGAAGTCATCTTTAAAATTGAATTGGTTAGAAATCTTTAAAAATGTTTTGACTCGATTGTCATCCCGAGCTTGATTTTTGAAATTGAACTTGCCCTTGTTCTTGCTCTAGCCCTTTTTTATTACACAGTTATGCTCTTTTCTTAATCAAAACAAAAAGTAGTTATTAACAATTGAGTGCAATATTCACCATATCAGTACTTTACGTTTAGTATACGTTTAGTTTACGTTTAGTAAAAATAGAGTTTTTGTTATAGTTCTAATATTCTGTTTTACTTGTATTTACATTCACTTTTCAATTTTTTTTAAAAAAATATTTTTTACAAAAGAAAATTTAGCCGCTAGCTGTTGAAAACTTCATTCTATTTTTTTTCAAGTTATCTTTGTTTAGATAACATTTTTTAGCACTTTTGTTAAAAGTCAAAACAAAATTATAAGTAAAAGAAAAATAGTCGTTTAACAATTATAACCCTACATGCCTGTGCGATCAGAAGTTGAAATTTTACAAACCCAAGTAGAGCAATTAACTAAAGCAGTTTTACAATTAAAAGAGCAAGCCAATAATGATATTTGGTACGATAATGCAGATGTTCTAAAATTGTTTAACATTAGCGATTCTACTTTGTTGCGTTACCGTAAAGAAAAGAAAATTCCTTTTACTAAACTAGGAGGACGCTTTTTGTATCCAAAAGCTTTCTTTACAAAATCTCTTATGGAGAAATTAGAAAACAAGCATTTGCTTTAAGTTTTCGTATTCTTGCTTCCCCAAGCTTTTTTTCTAATAGCAATTAGAACTCCTTTCTTCAATTCATACGTGTAAAATATTTTACATTCTTTCCTTTCTATAGTGCTTATTTTATTTGCTTTCTATAGTTCTCGATACAATTTTCAAAAGCAAAAACTAGCATTTTTCCTTTTTAAAATCACTCGAAATGACGGTTGTGTTATCTCGTTGCTAATGTTTATAAGCTACTTTCATGCGTCTTTTATTCATAATTCCACTAGCGTCAATTCGAGTGTTTTGTGTTGGTAAAGCCATAGATTTACAAATACAAAATGTATCGAGAACTAATGAAAATGTATCGTTTCTACAATTCTCGATACAATTTTCAAAAGCAAAAAATAGCATTTCACTTTTAAAAATCATTCGAAGAGACGAGGTAGGGTTGTATTGTTTCAAGAGCTTTTTTCTGGTACTGGTTGTTTCAGGTTAGCATCTTAAAATTCATAATTCCACCAGCGTCAATTTGAGTGTTTTGTGTTGGTAAAGCCATAGATTTACAAATACAAAATGTATCGAGAACTAATGAAAATGTATCGTTTTATATTGGATTATCGTTCCTTTTTTTTATTTTCCTTCTTATCTTATTTCTAATTTGTTCGAAGAAACAGCTGTTTTTACGAAGCGCGTTCGAACAACGTTCGAACAAACTACGAACAAAACCCCCTTAAAATCACACCCGAGCTATCATTGACTAGCAATTCCTATCAAAAGACGTCAAAAGACGTCAAAACCCGTCAAAAGGTGGCAAAGAAGGGCATAAGATGGCATACACTAGCAAAACGTATCAAATACTTTTAAATAATGTTAATTAATTGCAAGTTAGTAAGTTAGCTTTGTTTATAAAAAGTCTTACTTTATATTTGTACTCGTTCTTTGATAGCGCGCATCAAAAACAAAAAAATAGTTTTAATAATTTAATATTTAAAAGAGTATGGGTACATACAATAAGGGCATCTTAGGTGCATTTTCAGGAAAAGTAGGTCCGGTGGTGGGCGCTACATGGCGAGGTAAAGAGGTAATGCGTAGTTTACCTAAAAAGAGTAATCGTTTGGCAACAACGTATCAGCAACAGCAGCGCAGTAAGTTTGCCATGACTACCGAATTTCTTGGCGGGGTTCAACCTGTAATTAAACGCTATTTTGGTAGTAATGCTGGTTTGAAAACACGACGCAATCAAGCAATGTCGTATTTAATGAAAGAGGCTATTGTGTTTACGGATCCTAATTATGAGTGGGATTACACTAAAGTCTTAATTAGTAAAGGCGACTTGCTAGGGATTAACAATGGAGCTGTTATCGCTGGAACCGGGCAAAACTTAAATTTTAGTTGGACCGACAACAGCGGACAAGGTGAGGCAATGGCAACCGATAAGCTTGTAGTAGTGGTTTATGAACCTACTTCTAAAGCTACGGTGTACAGTTTGAATGCAGGGAGTAGAAGTAGTGGAAGCGCTACTCTTGAATTGCCCAACTTCTTAAGCGGATTGGAAGTACAAGTATGGGCAACATTTGTTTCTTCTAACGATGCTTTATATGCCACTAGTTTATACTTAGGTGCTGTAACCGTGGGTTAATCTTAGTTTTGATTAGTGTTCGTACATGCGATTTACAAACGCCCTGCTAGTGATAGTGGGGTGTTTTTTTTGTTTCAGGTTTCAAGTTTCAGGTTTTTGGAACACAGATGGGAGAAATTGAAATAAATTTTAAAATTTAAAATGCTTAGCAATCTTTAGAAATTCATTGTCTCGATTTTCATCCTGAGCGCAGTCGAAGGAAGGGAGGGGAAAGAAAAATTTCAGTATTCTTTAGTTGTGGATTTGTTGATGCGAGATGCGAGAGCAGAGAGCAGAGATATCTTCATAAAAAAAGGGCCATAAAGCCCATTTTTATTTTAAATTTTCCCAGTACCATTCTACCGCCTCTTTTAAACCTTGACTGATATTGTGAGTTGGTTGATACCCTAATAACTCTTTTGCTTTTTCTACCGAAGCCAAAGAATGCGGAATATCTCCCTGCCTGTTAGGACCATGAACAACCTCTACCTCACCGATTTCAGCATCATATTTACTTAAGTATTCTTTTAAATATTTCACTAAATCATTCAAAGTAGTTCGATCTCCTACTGCTGTATTATACACTGTATTTACCGCTTTAGGATTGGTGGTTAACATTGCTCGTTCGTTCATCTGTACCACATTATCTACATACGTGAAGTCTCTAGAATAATCTCCCGCTCCATTGATTACTGGAGATTCTTTTTTCATTAATTGTTTTACAAATAATGGAATAACCGCTGCATAGGCACCATTAGGATCTTGTCTTCTTCCAAATACATTAAAGTACCTCAAACCGATGGTTTCAATACCGTATGTTTTGCTAAAAATTTCCGCGTATAGTTCATTTACATATTTTGTAATGGCATACGGCGAAAGAGGTTTCCCTATTTTATCTTCTACTTTTGGTAAACTTTCAGAATCTCCATAGGTAGAAGAACTTGCTGCATAAATAAATCTTTTCACTCCAGCATCTCTAGCCGCCACTAACATATTTAGAAAGCCCGAAACATTTACTTCATTGGAAGTGATAGGATCTTTTATAGAACGTGGCACAGAGCCTAATGCAGCTTGATGCAAAACATAATCTACTCCTGTAACCGCAGTATGACAAACGCCTATATCGCGTATATCTCCTTCTATTAATCTAAAATTAGCATTCTCAAGAAATGGGGTAATATTATGTCTATGACCTGTTGCGAAATTATCTAGACATACGATTTGATGCCCTTTCCCTAAAAAGTATTCACATAAATTGGATCCTATAAACCCAGCGCCGCCTGTTATTAGTATAGTACTCATATTATTTGTTTGTTGTTTATTGTTTGTTGTTAATTGTTTGTTGTTTTTATAATAGTAAAACCACACCCATAACCCATAACCCATAACCCATAACCCATAACCCATCACTTATCACCCATCACCCATCACTCATCATCCCTATCGCTCCAATATCAAGGTCATTCCTAAACTATCCAAAACCAAAATTGTTTTGTTCCCTTTTTTTTCAATATAGGTTGCCGTTTGGCCTTTAAAAACCCCTTCGTCTAAAGTTACTTTGCTACCGGGTACTAATCCTGTGACCACGACTTCTTTATAACTTTCTAATAAGAGTTCTTGAATGTTTTTAACCTCGTCATCACGCACAATAGCGGGTTTACCTAACCAAAAAAGATACCTTACCACCCCTGGCACCTGAAATACTTTATCGCGTTCTTTTTCTTCTAATCGTACAAAAACATAGGAATTGAAAAGCGGTTGTTGGATTGTTTTTTTTCTATCGCTCCACTGCTTTACTACAGCTACTAAGGGGCAATACACTTCTATCCCTAGTTTTTCCAATTGCTCGGCTACTTTTTTCTCATTTCGAGGTTTTGTATAAAGGGCAAACCAATTCACTACTATTTAAATACCTTTTAGATTAATAATGACAACGTATATCGAAAATTTATTATAAAAATCAAAATCAATACCAACAACCAAAACTTACAACTTAGTAATAGTACTCAAAATTATGTTTTATACAGTAAAAAATTCATTTAGGCTTCAAAAATCAACAAACCATTCGTAACTGAAGATCTTGAAACTGACAAAACAACTTTTTTTTCGATTTCTTTTGAAACTTTTGAGGCAATTTGATTTAAATATTCTTGGTCCAAATTATCCCCCACAACTACAATTTCTATTAAACCAGTATCCAATCCTTTAGCATAATCCCCAATTAAAAAAATCTTGGAAACATCGCCAGTTCTCATAAAAATCCGTTCCACTATATCATCAATACCTACATATTTTCGAATCATTTGTTGTAAAATTCCAAAAAACGGATGAGCCGCATTTGCCCTGTAAATAATCTTAGAATCAAGCTCTTCTCTAATAATAAATCCCGAATCACTTAGATGATTTAACTCTTTACGAATAGCATTCGTATTTTCATTCATTTCATTTGCTAAACCTCTTAAATAACCCGTATTGGCCACATTGATAAAAAATTTCACCAAAAGCCTTAATCGTGTTCGAGAAGTAATAATATTTTGCAACATAAATAAAAACTAGGTAACAAAAGTACTCATTTTATATTCTAAAAGAAAAGTTAATAAAAAAATTTAACTAAAACATGCTAAATTAATTTAATACTGTATGTGTAAAATTATTTTGAGTTACTAATTTTTTTTAACTTCAATCTTATATATAACAAAATCAATTTACTATTATCTACCAATATACGTTTCTATTTATTCCTGAAACGTTTAAAAAAATTGTAGGATTTTTTTTGTTCAAAATTTTGTTATACTACCCGAAAAATATTAATTAAAGCCAAAAAAACGATTTGAAAATCATTTTATTCTAAGTATATTTGCTTACATAAACCAACAACCCAATGAAAAAAAAAATACAAGCAATACACCTCTTTTTAAAAAGCATTAACATTCTTCCCTCTTGGCTAATTTTACTTTTTGACTTTTGTATTATTACTATCATTGCAGCACTGAGTTATTTAGTATACCGTAATCTTGGAGTTAACTTAATTACCGATGCAACTGCGCTAGAGCGTTACCTCACATTACTTTCCGTTTATTTACTTTCCTTTTTCATTTTTAAAACTCATAAAGGGATATTAAGATACTCTTCTTTGCGAGATATTGTAAAAATTTTTAAAGCTGTTTTTCTTTCTACTATAATATTAGTCGTTATTAATGAAGTTAGCCGAAATTTTTATGGGAAAAATATTTTTATTTATTCTATTTTAATTAATGGAACTTTTTTTGGATTCTTCGCTCTTATAGGATTTCGTATCATTGTAAAAACTTTTTTTCATTATTTACATAGATATGAGTTTCCAGATTCTGAAAAAGAAAATATTGCAATTGTGGGGGTGAACAGTCAAAATATTGCATTAATTGAACCTTTAAATTCGCTATCTAGCAAATACAATCTGGTTTGTTTTTTTGATCAAAACAACTCTTTACATGGCAAAAAAGTTTCCGGAATAACCGTTGCTACTGGCTTTCCTAATATTATTACGTTTTTACGATTCAAAAAAATTAAAAACCTTATTTTACCCAAGGGCTATTTGGAGGAAAATGAAGAAAAAAAATTACTAGAAGACTGTATTCAAAACGGAATTAAAGTATTTAAACCCGAGTTGTTACAAAAAACAAATCCAGCCCAACAAACTAATTTAAGAGAATACAATTTAGAAGAGTTATTATTCAGAGAGAAGATTGATATCAATAATCCGAAAGTAATTGAACAATACAGTAATAAAACTATTTTAGTAACAGGTGGAGCTGGTTCTATTGGCTCTGAATTAGCTAAACAACTAGCTGTTTTCAATCCTAAAAAATTAATCATAGTAGATCAAGGCGAAACTCCTTTACACGGAATTCAATTACACTTTGACAAATACATTTCCGATTGTAAATGTTACTTCGAATTAATTGATGTTACCAATAAAAAAGAAATTGCTTGCATTTTTGAAACTTACAAACCTGAAATAGTTTTTCATGCTGCAGCCTACAAACACGTTCCAGTACTTGAAAAAAATTACAAACAAGCTATAAAAGTTAATGTTCATGGCACATTAAATTGTTTAGAATTAGCCCAAAAACATGGTGCTAAAAAATTTATTTTTGTATCTACTGACAAAGCTGTTAACCCAACTAATATTATGGGTTCTAGTAAACGGATTGCAGAAATGTTAGCCCAAAATATTTATCATGATCAAAAAACAAAAAACATGGAAGTCATGATCACAAGATTCGGTAATGTATTAGGATCTAATGGATCGGTGGTGCATCTTTTCAAAGAACAAATTGCCCAAGGAGGCCCCATTACCGTTACTCATCCAGAAGTAAATCGATTTTTTATGACCATTCCAGAAGCATGCAAACTTGTATTAGAAGCTGGTGCTATGGGAAGCGGTGGCAATATTTACGTATTTGACATGGGTAAATCCATTAAAATTGTAGATCTAGCTGAAAAAATGATTCGTTTAGCTGGAAAATTACCCGGAAAAGACATCGAAATTAAATTTACAGGTTTACGCCCTGGTGAAAAATTATACGAAGAAGTTCTTACAGAGTGTTCAGAAACCTTACCTACGTATCATCCTAAAATTGTAATTGCTAAAGAGACGGAAGAAAGAAAATTTAGCAATAATGACATTATGAATGCGCTGGAAGAATTCCAAAAAAAATCTAGAAAAGAAACCCTATCTATTATTAAAAATCTAGTTCCTGAATACCAACCCGAAAATGTTGAAGATTAAAACAAGTAAAGGGATTTAATATCCCTTACTTATTATAACAATTTAGAAACAAACGTAACAAAAATAATCAAAATTCAAGAAATTAAATAAATCCAGCAATTACTTACATTATACATTTCTTTTATAGGAAATTATGATTTTAAAATTCTAATATTTTTTTGATTTCTTTATAAAAAAATTATTCAACAGTAACTGATTTTGCCAAATTTCTTGGTTGATCAACATTACAACCTCTTAAAACTGCAATATGATACGATAATAATTGTAACGGAATTGTAGTTAATAATGGTGTAAATGGTTCGTTAGTTTCTGGAATTTCAATAACGTGATCTGCTAAAGCTTTTACTTGCGTATCTCCTTTAGTTACTACCGCAATAATTTTTCCACTTCTTGATTTTATTTCTTGAATATTACTTACCACTTTATCGTAATGTCCTTTGTTTGGAGCAATTACAATTACTGGCATAGATTCATCAATTAAAGCAATTGGCCCGTGCTTCATTTCTGCTGCTGGATACCCTTCTGCGTGGATATATGAAATTTCTTTTAATTTTAATGCGCCTTCTAAAGCTACTGGGAAGTTATAACCTCTTCCTAAGTACAAACAATTGGTTGCGTCTTTATAAATTTCGGCAATTTTTTTAGCAATATCATTTGTTAATAATGCTTCTTCAACTTTTTCAGGCATTAATTCTAATTCCAACAAATAACGTTGGTAATCAGAATTACTTAAAGTATCTTTAGCTTTAGCCAAACGAAGTGCTAATAAAGTAAGGATTGTAATTTGCGTAGTAAATGCTTTTGTAGATGCCACTCCAATTTCTGGTCCAGCGTGAGTATAAGCACCTGCATGCGTTTCACGAGAAATGGAAGAACCTACCACATTACAAACTCCAAATACAAAAGCTCCGTTTTCTTTAGCTAATTTAATTGCTGCCAAAGTATCTGCCGTTTCACCTGACTGAGAAATTGCAATTACTACATCATCTTTATTGATAATAGGATTTCTATATCGGAATTCTGAAGCATATTCTACTTCAACTGGAATTCTTGAAAATTCTTCGATAATATATTCTGCTACTAATCCAGCATGCCATGAAGTTCCACAAGCAACAATAAGAATTCGTTTAGCATTTAAGAATTTTTCCAAATTATCTTCTACACCCGACATTTGTACTATACCTTTATTAGCCAAAAGTCTTCCTCTATAAGTATCTTTGATTACACTTGGTTGCTCATAGATTTCTTTCATCATAAAATGATCGTAACCCCCTTTTTCAATTTGCTCTAAATTTAATTGGAGCTCTTGAATATAAGGGTCAACCAAAGAATCGTCTTTAATTTTTCTAACTTTTAATGGTTTGTGTAAACGCACAATTGCCATTTCTTCATCTTCTAAATATATAGCATTTGACGTATACTCGATAAAAGGTGTTGCATCAGAAGCAATAAAAAATTCTTCTTCTCCAATTCCAATTGCTAGTGGACTTCCTAAACGTGCTACTATAATTTCATCAGGTTTTTCAACATCAATTACCGCAATTGCATAAGCACCAATAACTTGGTTTAATGCAATTTGAACTGCATGACCTAACTTACAATTTTCTTTTTTCTTAACTTCTTCAATCAAGTTAACCAATACTTCAGTATCTGTATCCGATTTAAAAGTATAACCTCTTTTGATTAATTCTTGTTTTAAAGGTTCGTAATTTTCAATAATTCCATTATGAATAATTACTAATTTTCCAGAGTTTGAAAAATGAGGATGCGAATTAACATCATTAGGCACACCATGAGTAGCCCAACGCGTATGCCCCATACCTATTTTACCAATTGTTGTATTTTCTTCTTGCGCTTTTGCTTCTAAATCAGATACCTTACCTTTAGTTTTAGATAATTTTAATTTGTTACCATCATATAAGACGATACCTGCACTATCATAACCTCTATACTCTAAACGGTGTAATCCTTTAATAATTACAGAATAAGCATCTCTTTTGCCTATATATCCTACAATTCCACACATAAATTAATAATATAATTTTATTTATTTTTTTAACTACCTATAATAAAACAAACTTACAACTTTTATAATAAAATTAACAAAAAAACCGCTTCAAATTGCTTTGAAACGGTTTTTCCTTAATCAACTATAAACTTTAATCTACTATGCTATTGTTTAATCATTTTAAACGTTTGTGTGTTAGCCCCTTGACGAACAATTACCAAATACATACCCACTGAATAGTTATCTCCTATCGTGTGTTGGGCGATTTCATTTGCTGCTATTGCGCTACTTTCAATCATTTTTCCGGTTACATCATACACTTGATAGAATAACGTTGCCGTTTCTCCTTCTATTGGTGTAATACTAAATGTGGTAGTAAATGGATTTGGATACGCCTTGAATTCCGATATAATACTTGTTTTTGTCACTCCATTATTTGATACAACTCGTGTTGGCTGTGTTGGCTTTTCTTTGATTACCGTTATTGTACATGGTGCTCCTTCTGCTCCATATTCAGTTCCTCTTATCACTTGCACTCTAACTTGATATGTTGTATCAAATGCATAACCCGTTAATTGTGAAAAACTAAAGGAAGCTGTAGCACTCTCAATTGAATCAAATAACGTTGTTCCTGTTACATCATATACATTAAATTTATTACCCGTAGCATTCGTTACCGCAGTAGCATAAATAGCATCTGTGAAAAGAACTGTAGATCCACATTGCGCACTAGCGATACTTGTTGTAGGCAGTCCAATTAATGTAACATTACCCATAATTATTATAAGCCTTTGAAACTAGATTATCAGGCATTTTAGATAATACTAAAATTGAATCCAAATATTGCCTAGACAATTCAGGCTGAGAAAATTGGACTTTTACAAACTCATCATAAAGTTTCTTATATCTCGAATTACTTTGTGCCAAAGAAATTGAAACAAAAAAAAAGACACACAAATACTTAACCACTTATTATACATAGCATTAACTTTTGATTTAAAATCAAAGATATTAAAAAATGACCTCTTTTTTTAAATTACCCATAAATATCCAATTAAATTAATGAATAAAAGACAATTAGAGTTGACTAACATAAACAAAAAAACACCCGCAAAACATTTTGCAGGTGTTTGATAAATAAAAGTTATTTTAATATAAATCTAAAAAGATTAATCTACTTTAAAGGCAACTCTTCTAACAAGCTGTCTCGCTAACTTAGAGTTCTTAGGCACTGAATTATCTTCGCCTTTAACCACTAATTTCAAACGATTAGGATCAATTCCAGAACGAACCAACATCTCCATAACACGCTGTGCTCTTTTTCTTGAAAGAGCTAAATTATAATTTGCATCCCCCATTTCATCTGCATATCCAATAACTTCAGCTTTAGCATCAGGATTTGCATTAAGATATTTAATCAAGAAATTAATAGCAGATATAGTTCCTGTAGTAATGGTAGTATCATCAAAATCAAAGAACACATTTACATACTGACCATTAATCATTTGTTTCATTTGAGCACTAGAATACTCTCCAGTTGCTAAGTTATTAATAGTTTGTAAATCACCATATTTATTATTGATATAAGTCTCAAGTTCATCTGGAACACCATTATTATTGATATCTACAGCTCTACCTTTAGTGTCAACCGCAACACCTCCTATAGTATTATTTTCTGCATCTAAATAATCTGGCACTCCATCTCTATCGGTATCATTCATCATAATTTCTAATTCTTCAACACGAGCCAATAAATCTTTATATTCATCTTTAACATTTAAGTTCTCCCAATACCAGTCTGCATGACGTTCTTTTTTCCCTAAATACAAAGTCAACCCTAAAGTTGTTGAATGTACCAAACCGGTTCTACTTAAACTTGGATCTACTTGCGACATACCATCTAAAGCCAAATGATGCGTATAATTAGTTGTCATCGTATAATCTAAATTAAAAGCTAAACGATCGGAAACTTTAATCAGTGCTGTAGCTCCCGCCAAAAAACTGAATAAATTATCATAATTGTTAAAAGTAGAAGTACCTGGTCCTTCTAAAAACGAAAAACCGGGACCTAAATGTATTTGCAAACCAAAAGTTTCCGTAAATTCTTCCCAATTAAAGGCACGATGAATATTCATCACCCCTTGAAAACTGGTACGATACATATTGTTACTAAAATCAGGACTTCCCGAATCAGCAGTAAAACTATCATAACCAAAATCCCACATTACCCCAAACTTGGTATTGAACATTCTACGAACATTCAAATCAAAATGATTGAACTCCGGTTTGGTAAAATAATTAGGAGTAGTAGCGTAATAGCCATCCGTAAAAGGACGAATACCTATATTAGTACCCACATTCAAGTTGACTGACCAACGATTGTAGTTTTTTTCACGATCTTTAGGATGCACCGTATCAGAAACTGTCTTGTTAATTACCTTATTTGGAATGTAAACAGAATCTCTTTTTTCAGAATCAGTTGTTTCAACAGCTTCTTTTTTTTCAGGTCTAGTTTCTGAATCTTTTTGTTCCTGTGCTATACCAAGCGAAAATACAAGAAGAGATGAAAAAACAAAATACTTTTTTAACAAATTCATAAGAATGATATTATTTTTTTATAGTTAGCAAAATTAATATTTTTTTTTATATAGTTAACAACTTATATAAAATTAAACAAAAAAGAACTTTTTCTTAACCCATCACCCATCACCCATCACCCATCACCCATAACCCATCACCCATTACCAAATATTCATAATCCATTATCAATAACCCAACACCCAACAACCATCACCAAAACTTATCAAACGAACTACGTGTGATTTTTTTACTTGACAAAATATAAGAAGCTTTTAAACCGACAGCAGTGTAAAAGGCAGAACCTGTAGTTGTAAAATCATAGGAATGGCCTAAACCTATATGAAAATTAAATAAGAAATTTTTATACACATTTCTTTGAATCCCCCAATGCACCTCATACATCATAATAGCACTTAAAGGAGATTTAGAATCAAACAAACGCTGTGTTAAAAATTTATTCTGAATAGCAAAATAACTTCCTTCTCCATTGCGTGTGGGTAATTTTTTCGCTACTCGAACATAGCGATTGTAATAATATTTCAACTCCGTTTTGACGTAAAGACTAGGATTGAATACACTTTTTTGAAATTTTACTTCATCGTTAGGAATATGAGCACCAGAAGAAAAACCGAGCTCCGAATCTAAAGACAAAACTTTAGAAATAGGAAATTCATAGTTAGCCCCAAATCCTAACACAGAAAACTCGGCTTTTTGTAAATAGGGTAATGCATTGGTATCTATGACAATTTCTTGAGAAACATCTTGAGCAACACCCAACAAAGAAGCGCAAAGCATTGTTAATAAAATAATTACTTTACTTTTCATTACATTTATTTTTATCAAATGTATAAAAGTTTATTTGAAGTTAGAATTATTTTTTTTTAAAATATATCCTTATATTTGCAAGTATTTTAACAACAACAGAAATAATTTTATGAAAATAGTACACAAACTAATTCCTGTATTTTTCTTATTCATTTCCCATTTAATGCTCTCACAGGCCGTTTTCACTAGTAATGGTGGAAATTGGAACTCAGCTTCCTCTTGGACATTGACTTCTGGTACAGACGCAGATGGAATCCCCGACGCAGATGATGCTGTAATTATTAAAGCGCATACCGTTACGGTAAATGTAAATGCTACTTGTGCTTCATTAACCACTGACCCTGATGCTAATAACACTACAGGATTATCCAGAACAATTTCTACCACTGGCGCCTCTAACATTACTATTAATGCCAATATGCTATTGACGATTGTGGGTGATTTTTTTATCAAGGCCAATAACTCTTACAACCGCGTTACTGTATTAACAGGTCCTGGTTCTGTAAGTGCGGGTTCTCTTACTATTGGAAATGATATTGCCGTTACTTCTGCAAGAAACACTACTTTAGCGGTTAGATCCACTACTAATTTTGAAATCTTAGGAAATGTAAACCTTTACACCAATGTAGAGAACTCCAACAACAATAAAGCTACCTTCAGACATGATTCTGGTACCATTACCATTAATGGACAAATGATTATGACTCAGGAAACCAATGGTAGTAGCACTGGATACAATAGCAATCTTGGAGTAAGACAAGGTACCCTAATATTAAGAAATTCAGAACCTTTAGTATTAAACCCATTAGGGGGGACGCAATTATCTCAGTTAATGCCAAATTTCAACGGATGTACTGTTGAATACAGACCAAGTAGTGCTAACTTAACTGTTTTTAACACCAATTATAGAGATATCAAAATCAATTCAGAATACGACGTTTACAGCAATGGTTTTAACATTAATACGGGTGGTAGTCTATATTTAATAAAAGGACTATTAATAGGAGTGTATACTTTAAACACAAACACTAGTATAATTAGAAGTGGAGGCGCAACCAAAGACAAACCAACATTAATCTCAGGTGGTATATACAATTTAACTTACGCTCAAAATTCTAGTTTAATTGTTGCTGGAAATGAATTATTAGACACTACAACACAATTAGAGAAATTAACATTAAGTTCAACAAATGGGGTTCAGATTAACACAGTTTGTTATCCAAATCAACTTATTGTAAACACTACTACAAACCTAACAGGAAGTGGTGATGTTCGAGTTAGAACTCTTTTCGATGTACCTGCTGCAGTCACTTTTAACACAGGGGGTATAATTACTCTTGTTTCAAACATAACAAACACCGCTAGAGTAGCTTCATTAACCTCTAATCCAACGATTAATGGCAACGTCAATGTTGAACGCTTTTTAACAAATCAAGGTAGAAAATGGAGATTGGTAACTGCACCCTTAAAAGGCTCAACTAACAATACTGTTTTTTATAATTGGCAAAACAATGGCACTTCAATAAGTGGTTTTGGAACAGATATCTGGGGACCTAATGGTAACCCAACTAGCAATGGACTACAACTTATTAATAATTCTAGCCATAATTTAAGACGATTTAATAACTCTACAGGTACATGGACTAGTATTACTAATACTTTTACGGAAACCCTATTTACAAGTTCATTAAACAAAGCTTTTTTACTTTTTGCAACACACCCTTATGGACAAGCTACTGATGGTGATGGAGATGTAAACCCTAACACTCCACAAGCAACAACAACCTTAAAAGCTACAGGGAATTTAATCACTGGAAATGTTGTCTATTCTAACGTTCCATCAACCACTTATTTTATCGTAGGTAATCCATATGCAAGCCCAATAGACTTTAAAACAATTCTAAATGATGGCTCAAACAGTGGAATTGGAAAAAAAATATGGTTTATCGACCCAACATTTGGATCATATGGAGCTTATGTAACTTGGGATGATGTTAATGGATACAGTGACTATACAACTACAAGAAATCCTGGATCGAACTCTAATCCGGCTAACCAAAGTACCATAATGCAATCAGGTGAAGCTTTCTTTGTAAAAGCAATATCTGAAACATCTACGTTAACAATAAAGGAAACCCATAAAGCTACCACTAATTCTAATGCTGTTTTCAGTAGAGTTGCAAACACAGTCTCTTCAGAGCGACTAAGAGTAACTTTACACAAAGAAGAAAACAATATTTGGAACAAAAAAGATGCTGTTGTAGCAGGGTTTTATTCTGGAGGAAATAATGCATATGACACAAACGATGTCCCTAAAATCAGCAATCCAAGTGAAACTTTAGCATTCTACACTGATACACGTTCTTTATCTTCAGAGCATAGAGCTCCAATTCAAGATAATGATTTTTTAATGCTTAGATTAACACAAACTACTGTAAATTCAAACTATAAATTGAAAATTTTTACTGAAGATTTTAGTTATACTGGACAAGCTTTATTACAAGATTTATTTCTGAATACTATAACACCTTTTTCTGTAGACGGTAGTGTTTTTGAATATGATTTTGTTGTTACTGCTGATGCATTGAGTTCAGGAAATAGATTTAAAATTATTTTCCAAAATACATTAAGTAATTCAACGTTTAGCCAAGAAAATAATTTTGTAATATATCCAAATCCAACAACATTTGAACAAGGTATTCATATTTCTACCCAACAACCAAGTTCAGAAATATATGAATACAGAATTTATAATTATTTAGGACAAATTGTTGAAACAAATAAAATAACATTTGATAATCAATTAACAAACATATCATTTAGTCAAAAATTGAATCAAGGTATTTATTTCTTAAACATATATGACAATCAGAATGTGTTACAATCTTCAAAATCAATATTAATAAAATAATTATTATAAATATGCTGAAAAAAATCTGTTTATTGTTTTTTCTTATACTATCTACAGCAGCAATAGCTCAAGACGAGTTTGATCCTGGTTTTGGAGATGAAGGTGGTGGAGACGCTGCTGATGCACCAAACGCTCCAATTGATGGTATCTTAATACCATTATTTATATCAGGTCTTTTATTATCGATATACGTTTTGAGAAAAAAAGAAAATCAACTCAATTAAAATTCTATTCAACAAAAATCGCTACAACTTGTTTTGTAGCGATTTTTTTTTATAATTTTAGAAAAGTTTTGCCTCCCTAGCCAATACTTTTAGTAATTTCTAAAAAAACAACTATAGGTATGCCCCAAGAAAAAAGCTATAAATACGTTAGTATTTTAATCTTCTTACTGTTTTCAATGGTAGGATATAGTGCTACCTATAATGCTTCATTTACTACAAATCCTGCAGCTATTAATGGTACAGTGACCATTTGCAGCACGCAAAGCATAACATTTACGGATAATTCTACTAACACAAATGGGGCAACCATTTACAATTGGTCTTTTCCCGGCGGAAACACAACAACAGCTAACACTAGTGGACCTCATACAATAACGTATACCACTGCAGGTAATTTTACTGCTACATTAACAATTGACAATACTGACACTTATAGTATAAATATAGTGGTACTAAATACGCTACCAAGTACACCGGTAGTACAACTTATAGATGGTAATTTCTGGACCGTAACAACTTTCAATAGTCAAAGTTACTTTACATACTGTAGTAACGATGCTAATATTTCGGGAGGATTGTTTTCATTTACAACGCAATCAACCCAAACCAACAACAACACCCAACATGTGTTTGATTGGGGTGACGGAACTTCTGATACTTTTACAGGTACTAATTTATCGGACACTTTCCATTTTTATGCTGCTGCTGGAAATTATAATTTAACCTATACGGTACTACTAGACAATGCCTGTAGTAGTACAAGAACTTACAATCTATATGTAGGAGCCATACCCACAGCTACCATTAGTGCAGTTGGCATCCCCACATTATGTAACCCAGGAAGTGTAACTTATGATTTATTAATTGGGGCACAAAACACACCTGGCACCACTTATACCTTTCAAGTAAATGATGGAACACCTCCAGTAACGTTTAATCACCCGCCACCAGCAACTATAACACATCAGTTTTTAGATAGCTCATGCGGAACTACATCCAACATCAACAGTACGGTATACCCAAATTCCTATCAAGCATCAATTACCGTAAATAATCCCTGTGGGAATAGTACGAATGCTGTAGGACCAATTAATATTCAATCAGCTCCTATTGCCAACTTTACCAGAACCCCAAGTCAAAATATAGTTTGTGAAGGAACTACTGTTGCTATTAGCGATAGTACTCAAGGTGGTTATAATATTGGTGGCCCACCAACCTACACCTGTACTCAAACCTACAGAAAATATTGGACCATAACTGGACCCTCTGGTTTAATAGCAACAAGTAGTGGAGGACTTTTAATTGCTAATCCTTACATTTCTTGTCCAAATAATTTTGGTTACAATAATAATCAACCAAACAATCCAGGTGCATGGTTGCCCATAGCATCAAATGTTCTTAACGTTACTTTTTTATTACCAGGAAATTACACTATTGACTTTTACACAGGCTCTAATTTATGTGGAATAAGTACAACTTCTCAAACAATTTGTGTAACACCAAGAGTTACTTCAGATTTCAGTTTTGCGACTAACTCAAATTGTGCACCTGTTATACTTAATACAACTAACAATTCAAGTGTCCCAGGATGTGGTAATGCAATAAATTACAATTGGACCATTACACCAAGTAATCCGGATAATTGCCCTAGCTTTGATTCCAATGGCTGGCTATTTTCAAATGGAACCGCTACAGATCCAACACCAGAAATCACTTTAAATTCACCAGGAATTTACGAAATTTCATTAGCCGCATCTTTAGCTATACCAACTGCTGGAGCCTTGTGCACTACAAACACAAAAACAGAAACAATAACAATTGCAGGCAAGCCTGTAACTTCTTTGAGTCCAGAAACCATTTGTGAAGGCGAAACAATCACTTTAAACCCCACCGTTTTTAATTGTTACGCAACAAATCCGGTGAGTTATGTATGGGACTTTGGGTTAAACCCACCAACCAGTATTTCAAGTAACAACGACCCTGCACCAATTGTCACATTCGATACACCTGGTGTATATTATTACACATTAACCATTTCAAATGAGTGCGGTAGTAATTCATACAGCAGTAGTATTACAGTAAATCCGAAAGTAAATGTAACAGCTGTAGGAACTGCTGCAACCTGCGTAAATACAACTTTACAATTAAACGGAACAATTACTGGTGGCGCAACAACAGGATTTTGGACCGCATCTGAATCAGGAGGAACATTTATCCCAAATGCAAACGATTTAAACCCTATGTATGTTCCACCAACTGACTTCATCGGAACCATTACATTTACTTTAACTTCTGATGCTCCTACAGCACCTTGTACTATTATTACAGCATCTTTTAGCACCGTATTTAACACAGAAGCAACAGCAAATACAGGAAGCTATGAACCATTATGTGAAAATTCAAGTATACTATTAAATGGCGCATTTGGTGGGGCAGCTGCTAATGCTACTTGGAGCGATTCAGTTGGAGGTTTATTTTCAGATATCAATAACATAAATAGTACTTACACACCACCTACTGGATATATTGGAGATATACTATTAACTTTAACAACAAATGATCCGCCAGGACCTTGTGATGCTGTAATAGACACAACAACAATAACAGTATTACCAACACCAACTGTAAATCCTATAGTAGACATTTTTAGTTGTGATAATATAGCAATAACGCCTATCACCTTTACAGGAAACAATGCAAATGTTTTTACTTGGACAAATTCTGATACTAACATTGGTTTACCTGCTACTGGCACCGGAGATATTAATTTTACACCAAACAACGCATCAAATAGTGCAATTACAAGCACTATAACAGTAACCCCTGTTAACAATGTAAGTACTTCATTTTGTGATGGAAATCCTATCACGTTTTCTATTACGGTAAACCCAAAAGCACAAGTAAATAGCATTAACAATCAAACGTTTTGTAATGGAGACACCTCAGCTTTAATTGAGTTTTCAACTGTAAATGTAGATGGTAGTACAACTTATGAATGGACAAATAACAATTCTACTATTGGATTGGCGTCAAGTGGAACTGGAACTATAGCACCATTTACAGTAATCAATACTACAAATAGCCCAATAGTAGCGACTATTACTGTAACACCAACATATACCAATAATGGAATAAGCTGTATTGGAGACAGTATAAACTTTACAATAACTGTGAATCCAACTGCACAAGTTGAAGTAATTTCAGATGTAACTTATTGTAATAATGTAGCAATTACCCCAATAATTTTTACAACAACAAACCTAGGTGGCACCAATACATTTGAATGGACTAATGACAATCCCGCAATTGGACTTGCAGCAACAGGAAATGGAGATATCAATTTTACAACTACAAACAATACTATAGCCCCACTTATAGCAAACATTACAGTTACACCTATTTTTACAAACAATGGAATTTCATGTAATGGTAGTAGTGAAACTTTTACTATTACGGTTAACCCTACCATCCAAATTAACCCAATAAGCGATCAATTACTCTGTAATGGTGATAACACAAATACGATACAATTTTCAACAAATACAACTATTGGAAACACCGTATTTAACTGGACTAATGACAATCCAAACATAGGTTTAAGTGCTAATGGCAGTGGCGATATTCCAAGTTTTGTTGCAATTAATAACACGAATAGTCCTATAACTGCAACTATTAGCGTTACACCAACCTATACCTATAACGGAATAAGTTGTAATGGAAACACGGAAGAAATTAGAATCACGATAAATCCAACTGCTCAAGTTAACCCTATTGCAGATAGTACAGTTTGCCAAAATTCGTCAACTACTCCAATTCAATTTACAACAAATAATTTAACAGGAATTACAACGTATCAATGGACTAATGACAATCCCAATATTGGTTTACCTTCAAATGGTAGTGGTGACATACCAAGTTTTATTGCTACTAATACCACATCTGAACCTATAGTAGCAACGATTACAGTAACACCATTTTTTACTAATAGTGGAATCAGTTGCAATGGAAATAGTGAAACTTTTACTATTACTGTTAATCCATTAGCACAAGTAAATCAACCAATAAACCAGATAGTTTGTAATGGAACAAACACTAATATCATTGAATTTTCAACATTAAATACGCTAGGAATTACTACTTATGAATGGACGAACAATACACCATCTATTGGCCTATCGACAAATGGAACTGGAGATATAAATGCTTTTACAGCCTTAAATCCAACTCAAAACCCA
Source organism: Flavobacterium sp. UBA6195 (assembly GCF_002422095.1). Classification (GTDB taxonomy): domain Bacteria; phylum Bacteroidota; class Bacteroidia; order Flavobacteriales; family Flavobacteriaceae; genus Flavobacterium. Next base: position 17,710 of record NZ_DITB01000045.1, on the reverse strand, counting down.
ATTACAGCAACTATAACAGTCACACCAACTTTCACTTATAACGGCATAAGTTGCATAGGAAATAGCATTCCATTTAACATTACGGTTAATCCAAGTCCTGAAATCCTGTTTTCATTACCAAATCAAACCATTTGCTCACAAGAAAATACATCAGAAGTGCTTTTATCTAGTTCATCATCAAATATAAATTTTTCTTGGACTGCAACACAACCTGCAGGTATTGAAGGGGTAATAACATCCGGAACAAATAGCATTCCTATTCAAAACTTAGTAAATTTAACAAACCTTCCTATTACCATTACCTATGAAGCTTATGCAAGCACTAATGACTTAAATGCGTGTCAAGGATTAGCTTATTATTACACTATAACTGTAAATCCAAAACCAAATTTAATCGATGATGATATTTTACTTTGTAGTGAACAAACATATAGCTACTCACCCACTAATGGTGTTCCAAACGCTACTATTATAGTACCACCGAATACAAATTACAATTGGGTTATAACTCCTAACTCAAATATTTTAGGAGCAAGTAATGGCTCTGGCAGTGAAATAAATCAAACATTAATTAACACAAGTGCAACACCTCAAACCATAACGTACACAGTTACACCAGAAACTAATGGTTGTTTAGGAAATAATTTTACACTTAATTTTACAGTCTTACCAAAACCAGATGTTTTATTTAACATCCCTAATCAAACTTTATGTAATGGCAGTACTTCATTGCCTGTAGAATTGAATTCAACAATTCCAGGTAATTATACCTACACTTGGAATGCAATAATACCAACAGGTATCTCAGGTGCATTAAGTAGTGGTGCAGGAAATATACCAAACCAAACTTTACAAAATAATACAAATTTACCATTAACCATAACGTATGAATCATATGCTATATTTGATAATTTAGGATCTTCTTGTACAGGTCCTATAAGTACTTATGAGATAACAGTAAATCCATCGTTCTCGGCTTCTAGTACTATTTCAAATTATAATGGATATAATATTAGTGGATTTGGTGGCAACAATGGATTTATTGAATTAGAGATATTTGGAGGTTCCGGTAGTTATAATTACAATTGGACGGGACCTAATGGCTATGTAGCTGTTACTGAAGATGCATATAATTTAATTGCAGGAGACTATATGGTTACAATTAATGATGGCATATGTCCACCCATAATTTTAAACTTTAGTTTAAACCAACCAGATGAATTACTGGCAATTAATAACAATAGTGCACTAACAAATGTAGATTGCTTTGGAACTGCAACAGGCACTTTAGGAATTTCAATTACTCAAGAATCTGTACCTCCTTACACATTTATAATCAATAACAATGGAAACGTAATTCAAACCATTACAAATTCGTTCAGTTTAACTCCTACTTTTAATGGGTTAATTGCGGGAATTTATGATATTCAAATCATTGATGCTAATGGAAATACTAAAACCATTTCTAATTTAGTCATTTCTGAACCTACTGAATTAATAGCAACTACAACTGCTACTCAGATAAGTTGTTTTGGTTCAAATGATGCCAGTATAACACTATCAATTATCGGGGGAACACCTCCTTATAATATCAATTGGAGTAACTTTGCAACAGGTACTCAATTAAATAACTTAGGAGCAGGAACTTATACAGCAATAGTTACAGATGCTAAAGGGTGTGTTAAAATTGTACAAACAATTATCAACGACCTCCCTGTGTTTATGTTACAACCTGTTGTGAATCAAATTAGTTGTTTTGGACAAACCAATGGAAGTATAGATTTAGGATTAATTGGGGGTCAAGCACCTATTACAGTAACTTGGAATGATGGAAGCACCGCAGGATTAGTTAGAAATAATTTATCTGAAGGTATTTATACCGCTATTATAACAGATGGAATGGGATGTACAATACAAAGAACATTTGCAATTACCGCACCACAAATCCTAATAATAGATGGCATAGTTCAAAATGATTTAAATTGCTCATCAAGCAACTCCGGAAGTATTAATTTAATACCTTCAGGTGGAACACCTCCTTATCGCTTTAATTGGTCTAACGGAGCAACAACAGAAGATCTTATTAACATAACTAGTGGAAATTATTCTGTCATAGTAACAGACTCACGAGGCTGTAGTGTTGTAGGACAATACAATGTATTTAGACCGCAACCACTTTTAGTAAATTTAACACGAGTACAAAGAGTAAATTGTGATAATGGAGAAGTCTACAATGATTTTGAAGCAATTGTAAGTGGAGGTGTACCTCCATATCAAATAAATTGGAGCAACGGAACTCCATCTGGACAGTTTAACCAATTCATGACAACAACTCAGAATGGATTAATTTCGGTAACTGTGATTGATGGATATTCGTGTTCAAACTCGGCAAGCTATACCATTTCAAATCCTGAAATAGGAACTTCATTATTCACACAAAATGCTTTTGGATATACAGCTCTAGGTTATTATGCTATCGAAGACCCTATACAATTTACAAATTTATCCACTGGAACTCCTATAAGTTACATTTGGAATTTTGGTGATGGTACTTTTTCAAATGAAGAAAACCCAACACATATTTATATGACAGAGGGAAATTATGATGTAACTCTTACAGTAACCTACGAATTGGGTTGCGTTAGTACGTTTACATTAAATTTAAACATAACAAAAGGATATAAATTGATTGTACCCAATGGATTTACAGCTAACAACGACACTATTAATGATAATTTTGCACCAGCATTCGAAGGTTTGAAATCGTTACAATTAAGTATTTATGACAGTTGGGGAAATTTGATTTTCTTTGAAGAAGGTGACAATTTAGCGGGATGGAACGGAACCATAAACAATATCCCTGCAGAAAACGGAAATTATTATTACAAATTAAGCGCAAGTACGTTTTTTGGTAAAAAAATCGAACAAAATGGAGCTTTTGTCTTACTTAAATAATCAAAACTATGAAATTAAAAGCAGTAATATACAGTATATTCATAGGATTATTAAGCACATCTATAAAAGCTCAAGATCCTATTTTCACCCAATATTTTTTAGTACCAGAATCTATCAATCCTGGTTTTACAGGATTTTTAGAAACAACGAGTGCTGGTGTTATGCACCGCACACAATGGACCAGCTTACAATATAAAATGGATACTAACTACGCTTATGCAAGCACATGGTTAGAAAACAGCAATAGTGGCATTGGTGTAACTTTTCTTAATCACCGTGAAAACTTCACAGGGTATAATTTTTTACAAGCAAATATTAATTATGCTTATCGAATAGAATTAAATTACGAATGGTATTTTAGACCCGGAATTGAAGTTGGCTATGGAAGCAAAAGCTTTGGCTTTCAAAATTTATTATTAAGAGACCAAATTAACATCAGTTCAGAAACCATAAATCCAATAAGTATTGATCCATTACAACTAAACAATAGAATTCATTTTATTGATATTTCAACAGGGTTATTATTCTATAAAGACAATATGTGGATTGGGACAGCTGTAAAACACCTCAACAAACCTAATATTGCTATGGCAGAAGAGGGAAATATTCCTTTAGAAATGTTTTACAATATTTCGGGTGGATATGAATTTGATTTTGGCCAAGTAATAACTACTTTTTTACCATTAGAAACTAGAATGATGGTTACCGCCAACTTCATGAAACAAGGACAATACAATCGATTAGATGTAGGAGGCTCCTTCATCTTTAATCATTTTACCATAGGAGTTACAACGGCATTAAATCCAATGAAAAAAGCAGACAATAGTCACACCTTAACTTCGGTAAACTTGTTTAGTGGATTAAAATATGAGAATTTTAAATTCGGATTTTCCTATGACGCAAACACCTCCAAGATAGGTAATACTGGAGGTGTTTTCGAACTAGGATTAGTATATCAATTTGATGTTGATGCTAGAAATTGTTTTGGCTGTCCTGGATACTAAAGTATTAACCAATTTTATTATAATGAAAACCTATTGCATTCATTTTTTTTGCATCTAAAATGTTTCTTCCATCAAAAACAAAGGCAGGTTTTAACATGGCATCATAAATTTTTTGCCAATCATATTCTTTAAACTCATCCCATTCTGTTAACACAGCAATTGCGTGAGCATCTTTACAAGCATCATAAGGATTATCATACACATGAACACCCTGTAAATTGGCAGCTTCAGAACGAGTTTCTAAATAATTCAAATCCGATTGAATTTGAACTGCTCCTACTTTTGGATCATACACATGAATAGAGGCTTGCTCATTTAACAAATCATCTGCCACATAGATAGCTGCAGATTCTCTTGTATCGTTTGTATCTTTTTTAAATGCCCAACCTAAAAATGCTATTTTTTTTCCAGAAACGGTGTTGTACAACGTTTTAACGATATTTTTAGCAAAACGTCTTTTTTGATGATCATTCATAATAATGACCTGTTCCCAATAATCCGCTACTTCATTTAATCCATAAGACTTAGCAATATAAACTAAATTTAAAATATCTTTTTGAAAACAAGACCCTCCAAAACCTACTGATGATTTTAGAAATTTAGGCCCAATTCTACTATCCATACCGATAGCTCTTGCCACTTCATTTACATCAGCACCCGTTTTTTCACATAATTCACTTAATGCATTTATAGAAGAAACACGTTGCGCTAAAAAAGCATTAGCCGTTAATTTTGACAATTCAGAAGACCAAACATTTGTAGTTAATATATTCTCTTTTGGAACCCAATTTGCATAAACTTCTACCAAAAGATCTATAGCTTTTTGTCCTTCAGGAGTAGTGTCTCCACCAATTAAAACGCGATCAGGAGCTAATAAATCTTCTACAGCTGTTCCCTCAGCCAAAAACTCTGGATTTGACAAAATTTGGAAATTAACTCCGTTACCTGTATGATCTAATATATTCTTTATAGCACTAGCTGTACGAACTGGTAAGGTAGATTTTTCTACAACTATCTTGTCATTTTTTGCCACACGTGCTATTTGACGCGCACACAACTCTATATATTTTAAATCGGCAGCCATACCTTTTCCAACTCCATATGTTTTAGTTGGTGTATTTACCGAAATAAATATCATATCAGCAGCATCAATTGCCGCATCAACATCTGTAGAGAAAAATAAATTTCTACCTCGAGCTTCTGCAACAACTTCACTTAAACCCGGCTCATAAATAGGTATATTTTTAACGTCTTTATCATTCCATGCAGCTATTCTCTTCTCATTCAAATCAACTACAGTTACTTTAATATGTGGACATTTTAGAGCAATTATTGCCATTGTAGGTCCACCTACATAACCCGCTCCAATACAACAAATATTTGTAATCATTTTATTATTTTACTTTAATTGCTTTATACTTTTTTTAAAATACAATATAGTAGAACCATTTTTCATACTTTACAGAAATTAAAAAAATTTATTATTTTGATAATTCAAATAAGTAATTATATTCTCATATCAAACCAATAATATTTCGAAACAAATATACGTTATAGTATTGGAATTTTGGAATTATTTTAAAAAATTTGGTAAAAAACTAAGTGTTAGATAATTCGTACGGGATTCTATTCAACAAACTTCTTCCTAAAGTCACTTCATCTGCATACTCTAACTCATCTCCAACCGCAATTCCTCTTGCGATTGTTGATGTTTTTATATCAAACTCTTTAATTTGTTTGTATATGTAAAAATTAGTAGTATCACCTTCCATGGTTGAACTTAAAGCAAATATAATTTCAGATACATTTCCTTCTTTTACTTTCTCAACTAATGACGTAATCTTTAATTGACTTGGCCCAATACCTTCAATCGGAGAAATTTTTCCACCCAAAACATGATAAACTCCTTTAAACATTCCTGTGTTTTCCAATGCCATAACATCACGAACATCTTCCACAACACATATCACCGATTTATCTCGACTTGAATTGGAACAAATACCACATATTTCATCATCTGCAATTGTATGACATTCTTTACAGTATTGAATATCATTTCGCATCGCAGTTAAAGCCGATGACAAAACCTCAGTTTGTTCCAAAGGTTGTTTTAACAAATGTAATACCAAACGCAATGCTGTTCGTTTACCAATTCCTGGTAATTGTGACATTTCGTTAACTGCATTTTCAAGTAATTTTGATGGTAATTCCATTTAGCAAAAGTAGTCAATTTTGAAAAAAGAAAATAGATTACAGAAAATAGAAGGTTAAAATTTTTCATTCTGTCTTTTTTCTATTTTCTATGCTTCATATTCTCATTTATTTCTATTTTAGCACAACTAAAAACCAATTTATGACATCAGGAACTATTTTAGCCATTATCATTATCTACTTCGGAATTTTAATTCTTATCTCCAATTTTGTTAGTAAAAATGACAGTAGCAATGATGCTTTTTTTAAGGCGAATAAAAATGCAAAGTGGTATTTAGTTGCTTTTGGAATGATTGGAACAGCGCTTTCTGGCGTGACATTTATTTCCGTTCCAGGAGAAGTTGGTAATCCTGATTTGCAGTTTAAATATTTTCAATTTGTATTAGGGAATGCTATTGGTTTTATCATTATTGCAACAGTATTACTCCCTTTATACTATCGAATGAATTTAACCTCAATTTATAGTTATATTGAGCAGCGATTAGGTGTTGTGAGCTACAAAACTGCTGCGACTATTTTCTTGATTAGTAGAACGATTGGTTCGGCTTTTCGTTTGTATTTGGTGGTAATTGTTTTACAACGATTTGTTTTTGATGATTTTGAAGTTCCGTTTGCCGTTACCGTTTTAATTTCGTTGGCTTTAATATTTGCTTACACCTATCGTGGCGGATTGAAAACGATTATTATTACCGATACTTTACAAACGTTTTTCTTAGTTTCATCCGTATTCTTAACGATTATTTTTATTTGTAATAGTTTAGATTTAGGATTTGTTGATGCTTTTGAAACTGTAAAAAACAGTAATTATTCTAAAGTGTTTTTCTATGAAGATTATTTAAAGGGTAACTATATTTGGAAACAGATTTTAGGCGGTATCTTCGTAACCATTGCTATGGTTGGATTAGACCAAGATTTGATGCAAAAAAATCTAAGCTGCGCTAACATTGGCGAAGCACAAAAAAACATGTTTACTTTCACCGGAATTTTCGTGGTGATTAACATATTCTTCTTAAGTGTTGGAGCTTTACTTTACTTATATGCAGAAAAAAATGGTATTTCAGTTCCCATGGTTGACGGTGTAAAACGTACCGATTTACTCTTCCCAGAAATTGCTTTTAATCATTTGAGTATTTTTCCAGCAATTATTTTTTTATTAGGATTAACCGCAGCCACATTTGCAACTACAGATTCTGCCTTAACGGCTTTAACAACATCATTTTGCGTGGATTTTCTAGGAATGGATAAAGCGGAAAACCAAAATAAGCCCAATGCTGTTAGAACACGTCATTTTGTACATATTGGGTTTTCATTATTGATGTTCTTGGTAATTATCATCTTCAATTCGTTGAATGACAAATCAGTAGTAACCATGATTTTCAAAGTAGCAAGTTATACGTATGGACCACTTTTAGGATTGTATGCATTTGGATTGTTTATGAAATCAAAAACCGTTCACGATAAATTAGTTCCTATTATTTGTGTTATTTCTCCATTGATTTGCTTTTTGTTAGCCAAAAATTCAGCAGTACTTTTTGGAGATTACGTAATTGACAACGAATTAATTATCGTAAACGGAATGATTACTTTTGTTGGCTTGTTGTTAATTAGCAAACCTGCAACAAGTCAAACCAAATTTTAATATTGATTGGTTGCCAATAACACCAAAGTACAAGCTACTTCATATTTAATATTATTGTCCCCCAATATTTTATAAAACTCAGGATTTTCGGTTCCTGGATTGAAAATAACGCGTCTTGGTTTTAACGAAAGAACGTAATCATAATACTCCTCTTGTGCTTTTGGATTGAGATACAAAGTCACGGTATCAACTGCATGGAAATCAAATTTTTCAGTTTCGATAGGGATATCAAACGCCATTCCTTTTTTGGCACCTAAAGCAACTACTTGATGACTTTTATCTACTAAACTATGAATGGCTTTATACGAATAACGCTCTTTATTTGTGGAAGCTCCTATAACTAATGTTTTCATTTTACTATTATTTAGAAATCTAAAGTTACGATAAATAAACAAATAATAAAAATTTGCTAAAGTCTGATTTCGAAACCATTTTTGAAGTAATTTTAAACAAAAATGCTTTATAACATCTCATACAAAGACCCAAAAATTGAAAGAGAAATCAACGAATTAGTTGGAAAAACATTTTCAATATTTGACAATTTTAAAAAAGGAGGCATCGGTTCTCCAAATTTATTTATTACTAGATGCAGTTCAGCCATCTATGATTTATTACACGTTAACAACTCGGTAAAATTCTGTAACATTGAATTACGTCCAAATGGCATTATCATTGGCTTTCAATCTCGATTAGAGGTTTATGCATTGGTAATTCCTTATTATAAATTGGTTTTGTTTAAACCTGGTAACTCAATCACATTTCATATCGACCATCATTACATATCGGTTGATTACTCAAAAAATAGTAAAGTCGTTCAAAAATTTATTGATAAGCTTGAATTAGAAAAAGGGAAAAATACTTATTACTCACCATTGGATACTTATTAACATAGCTTACATTAAGAAAACCTAAAAGTAAAGAAGATTTTTTTTTTTGATTCGTAAATAAAATAATTACCTTGTACTAAATTTGTAAAAAAACAATGGAATTATTTATTTATTTATTCGCCGCCTTATTTTCGGTATTAAACCCAATTGGAACGGTTCCTATTTTCGTTGCCCTTACCGAAGGTTACACGAGTGCTGAACGAGCAAAAGTTTCTTTAATTACCAGTATTAACGTTTTAATTATACTATTAATTTCTTTTTTTATTGGTCAGTATGTATTGAGCTTCTTTGGAATCACAATTACAGCTTTACGAATTGCAGGTGGAATCATTATTACCAGCTCAGGTTTCGGATTATTAAATGGAAATTTCAGTAAAAATAAAGGGATAAACAAAAAAGTACAGAAAGAAGTTCAAAACAGAACACACATTGCACTTACTCCTTTAGCAATGCCAATGTTAGCCGGACCGGGTTCCATTTCTTTATTGATTGCATTTTATCAAGAACATAACACTACATCAGAAATTATAATTTCAACAATTTCAATTACTGTAGTTGCTGTTACTATTTATTTAGTTCTTAGAAGTGCCCATTATTTAGCTAAATTACTCGGTTCGTCTGGAATTGTTGCTATTTCAAGAATTATTGGATTCCTAACCATTGCTATTGGTATTCAGTATATTATTAGTGCGGTTTTGAGTATTGTTAGAGGCATTTAATTCAACTTCTTAAATAAAAAAATCCCAAATTCCGAATCATTCTGAATTTGGGATTTTTTATTTTGTTTAAAATTATATTATTTCTTTAGTTCTCGATACAATTTTAAAAAGCAAAATTTGCATTTTTACTTTTTAAAATCACTCGAAATGACGGTAATACTATTCTCTTGGCAAGAAAATTTCTGCCATCATACAACGAGCACTTCCACCACCGCAAGCTTCAATTGTATCTAAACTTGAACTTACGATAGTTACATGTTCTTCTAATTGTGCGATTTGCTTTTTCGTCAAACTTTGATGTGCTGAGGCACTCATGATTAAATATCTTCTATCATCATTCCCTTTTACTTCCAACATATTCCCAGCGAAGTTATTCACTTGGTCTTCCGTGATTAGAATCACTTCCTTTTCATCACCTTTCAAGCTATCTAAGACCATTTTGCGTTCTTTTTTATCGTCGATACAATCGGCACAAATAACAGCAAAAGTTTCGCCCACGCACATAATTACGTTCGTGTGATAAATATGTTTTCTTTCACCGTTTACCGTTTGAAAAGCTTCAAAAATCACGGGAGTAAATTCAAAATCTTCACAAAATTCGATGAATAATTCTTCGTCTGCTCTTGGAGATAAAGCACAATACGCTTTTCCGTTGGCTCTATCTAAAACGATACTTCCTGTTCCTTCTAAGAAAATATCATCATCTTCAGCCGAAGTATAATCCATAATCTCATTGATTACAAATCCTTTTTCTTCTAAATGATCTAAAACATCTTCTCTTCTTTCTAAACGGCGATTTTCGGCAAACATGGGATATAAAACGACATCTCCATTTTCATGAAATGAAATCCAGTTGTTTGGAAAAATACTGTCTGGCGTATCAGGACTTAATGTATCTTCAACTACCACCACATTTAAACCTATCATTTTAAGTTTTTGCACAAAAGTATCAAACTCTTCTTGTGCTTTAGTATTTACCGATTGTGGCGTTAAATTATCCAATACTTTTTGGTAATAATTATTCACCGCTGTTTGTTCGTTCATACGGAATGCTACCGGACGAATCATCAATATGGAGTTAGTTGTTTGGTTCATGTTTTTCTTCTTTATTTTTTTTTGATAAATCGTATTTTTTGATTACGACATTATTTTTATTTGGATTCTTAGTATTCTTTACAACATATACTATTGCACTAACTACAATTATTGGAAAAACCACATAAAAATAGATTGTAGTAAGCATAACTTAATCTCTAATCAAAGGCAAAGTTGAACATCGTAACAAACCTTCTTGCTTTGCAATTTCGGCATACGGAATTTCTTCTACTGTAAATCCGTTTTCGCGTAACCAATTGTTTAATCTGGTAAAGTTTTTTTCGGAAACTACTACATCAGGAGCAATGGAAAACACGTTGGAATTCATGTGATACATTTCTTCTCTTTCGATGTGAAATAGATTTTCTTTTCCGAATAAATTCACTAAAAACATATAATCGGCTTCTTCACGGAAACCACTTTTGTAAATAATTCCTTTATTGGTTCCCACAGGTTGAAAACAACAATCTAAATGCAACGCATTATCACGAGGCTCAATTTTCGATTTTACTAAGTCGAATGCTTTCACAATTTTATTTGGAAACAATTCTTTAATATAATTTACTCCTTGCATGTTGGTTCTTGCCGTGATGTAATCTTTATAATCCGAACCTTTGTAAGTTCCAATAAAGATATACTCATTCCAAGGCATTACGTCTCCACCTTCAATATGTACTTCTTCTGGCGGACGCACCACTTTCTTTGGATCAATTTGATTGATTACGTATTGAATCGCATCTAATTCACGCTCACGATCTGGTAAAATATTGGCTTTGATAAAAATGTCATCGATAACAAATCCGATGTCTCTGGCGAAAATTTGGTTGTAATTTTCAATAATTTGAGGTCTGAAGACTTTTACATCGTATTTCTGGAATACTTTGTTAAAAGCTTCCATTTCCTTCACCATATCTTCTTCTATCGGATAGGTTCCGGCTTTAATGTGCTCTAATGATTTTGGATCATAAGCTTCTTCGATGGTAGGTGTTGGACCATTACTAACAGCGGTTCCTAACACCACTGCCCTTAATCGAGAAGTTTCGTTTTTTACATTTAATTGTAACATAGCGTATGGCTTTTGGCAAATATAGAAAAAGGAAACGAGAATATTAATTAGTCAATCGTTATAAATTTACACCAAATTGATTCTATTTGCGCATAAATGATTAAATTTGAGAAAACTATAAAAAAAATTATCATGGGATTATCAAATTTTTTCAGTTCTCTTTTTGGAAAAGCAAAAGAGAAAGCGGAAATAGCAAAAGAAAACTTAAGCGAAGTAGCTGAAAATGTTGCTGAAAAAGCTGCAGATGTTGCTGAAGACGTAAAAGAAACGGTTGAAAATGTAGCCGAAAAAGTTTCTGGTAAACTTGAAGAAATGGGCGTACCAGAAAAAGTAAACGAATTTGTTGATGTCGCTAAAGAAAAAACCGCAGAAGCAGCAGGTTGGGTGGAAGAAAAAGCGCACAACTTAAAAGAATCATTAGAACACAAAAAAGAAGAAGTTGAAACAGCAACTACTGAAGTTGAAACAGCTTCTGAAACAAATGAAGAAACGAAACCAGCAGAATAAAAAAAACCACTCAAATGAGTGGTTTTTTTTATAAATATTATCTATCTTTTACTTCTTTAAAAGGACGTAACGGATATCCTGTATAAACTTGTCTTGGACGACCAATTGGTTCTTTATTTACTCTCATTTCTTTCCATTGTGCAATCCAACCTGGTAGACGACCAATAGCAAATAAAACCGTAAACATTTCAACTGGAATACCCATAGCACGGTAGATAATTCCTGAATAGAAATCTACGTTTGGATATAAGTTTCTTGATTTAAAATATTCGTCTTCTAACGCTACTTTTTCTAATTGTTTTGCGATATCTAATAATGGATCGTCAACTCCTAAAGCTGTTAATACATCATCAGCTGCTTTTTTAATGATGGTTGCTCTTGGGTCAAAGTTTTTGTAAACACGGTGTCCGAATCCCATTAAACGGAACGGATCGTCTTTATCTTTTGCTTTTAAAACGAATTTAGCAACATCACCACCATTATCATGGATTTCTTGTAACATTTCTAAAACTGCTTGATTAGCACCACCATGAAGCGGCCCCCAAAGTGCAGAAACTCCAGCAGAAATTGAAGCAAATAAACCTGCGTGAGAAGAACCTACAATTCTTACTGTAGAAGTTGAACAGTTTTGTTCGTGGTCTGCATGTAAAATGAATAATTTATCTAACGCTTGAATAACTTTTGCATCTGCTTTGTAGGGACCTGTTGGTAATTCAAACATTAAACGCATGAAATTTTCAACATAACCTTTTGTATTATCATAATAATTTAATGGATAACCCATAGTTTTTCTGTAAGTCCATGTAGCAATTACTAAGAATTTACCCATAGTTTTACAAACTGCCTCATACATTTCTTTTTCGTTGTGAGGGTTCACAGACTTAGGATTGAAGGCAGTTAAAGCACTAGTTAAAGAAGCTAAAACACCCATTGGATGAGCTGTTTTTGGGAAACCATCAATGATGTTTTTCATTTCCTCGTTAACTAATGTATATTTACGAATATCGTTCTCGAATTTTTCTAATTGGGCTGCTGTTGGAAGTTCTCCAAAAATCAACAAATAAGAAACTTCTAAGAAATCAGCTTTATCCGCTAAATCTTCGATTGAATATCCTCTATAACGTAGAATTCCTTCTTCACCATCTAAGAAAGTAATTTCACTCGTACATGAACCTGAGTTTTTATAACCAGGGTCAATAGTAATAGCACCAGATGCACTACGCAACTTGTCTATGTCGATAGCAACCTCATTCTCAGTTCCCACAATTACTGGAAACTCATACTTTTTGCCATCAAGCTCTAATATTGCAGTTTTTGACATATTATTTATATGATATTTTATGATAAAATTAATGTGAATTGCGAATTTAACAAATAATAATCAAACAATAAAGAAATTATCTATAATTTATGGTTAAATAATATACATAAAAAATCCTGCTGTAAAATACTACAACAGGATTTAAAAATGATATCTAAAAGTAATTATTTTTTTACTTTAAAAGCATTTACGCCAGGAAAATAAGCTACATCTGCTAATTCTTCTTCAATTCTTAATAATTGATTGTATTTTGCCATACGATCAGAACGAGAAGCCGAACCTGTTTTGATTTGTCCACAGTTTAAAGCAACGGCTAAATCTGCAATTGTATTGTCTTCTGTTTCTCCTGAACGGTGCGACATTACAGAAGTATATCCAGCGTTATGCGCCATATTAACTGCTGCAATCGTCTCGGTTAAAGTTCCAATTTGGTTTACTTTAATCAAAATTGAATTCGCAATCGATTGACTAATTCCGCGAGATAATCTTTCTACGTTTGTTACGAATAAATCGTCACCTACTAATTGTACTTTATCACCGATTTTCTCAGTTAATAATTTCCAACCTTCCCAATCGTCTTCATACATTCCGTCTTCGATAGAAATAATTGGATATTTTTCTGTTAATTCTGCTAAGTAAGAAGCTTGTTCTTCAGAAGTTCTTATTTTTCCTGTTTCACCTTCAAATTTAGTGTAATCGTATTTTCCGTTTACATAAAATTCTGAAGCCGCACAGTCTAAAGCAATCATTACATCATCTCCAAAAGTATAACCAGCGTTGGTAACCGCTAATTTGATAGAATCTAATGCATCTTCAGTTCCACCCGCTAAATTTGGAGCAAATCCTCCTTCATCACCTACTGCTGTAGATAAATTTCTATCGTGTAAAACTTTTTTTAAGTTGTGAAAAATCTCAGTTCCCATTTGCATTGCATGAGTGAAATCTTTAGCCTTTACAGGCATAATCATAAATTCTTGAAATGCAATTGGAGCATCAGAATGCGAACCTCCGTTGATAATGTTCATCATTGGAACTGGTAATGTATTTGCTGAAACCCCACCAACATAACGATATAAAGGCATTCCTAATTCGTTAGCAGCAGCTTTTGCAACCGCTAAAGAAACTCCTAAAATAGCATTAGCCCCTAAGTTTGATTTGTTTGCTGTTCCGTCTAATTCAATCATCATTTTGTCGATTAAATTTTGTTCAAAAACCGACATTCCTACAACCGCTTCCGCTATGTTTGTATTAACATTTTCAACAGCTTTTAACACCCCTTTACCCATGTAAGCTTTACCTCCATCACGAAGCTCTACTGCTTCATGTTCGCCAGTCGAAGCGCCACTTGGAACGGCTGCTCTTCCTAAAATTCCGTTATCTGTAACTACATCAACTTCGATTGTTGGATTTCCACGCGAATCTAAAATTTGTCTTGCGTGAACTTTGATAATTATACTCATTTTATATTTTTTTAAGTTACTATCTTGTGAATAATAACAAATTTATAATTTAAACTACAATGATATTGAAAAACTCAAAAAACTTATAAACGATAACGTTTTAGTTGCTTGAAGATTTGATGTTTTCAATAAATTGGTCAAATAAATAACTTGAATCATGTGGTCCAGGGCTTGCTTCTGGATGGTATTGAACCGAGAAACAGTTTTTCGATTTCATTCGCATTCCAGCTACAGTTCCGTCATTCAAATGTTCATGTGTCAATTCAAAATCTGGGTGCTTGTCTAATTCTTCTCTCACGATAGCAAAACCGTGATTTTGAGAGGTAATTTCACCTTTACCGGTAATCACATTTTTAACTGGGTGATTAATTCCACGGTGACCATTGAACATTTTGTAGGTTGAAATTCCGTTAGCTAACCCAATAATTTGATGTCCTAAACAAATTCCAAATAACGGTTTATTTTCATTAAGAATTTGTTTTGCCACTTCTTGAGCTGTTTCTAAAGGCTCTGGATCACCAGGACCGTTTGATAAGAAATAACCGTCTGGATTGAATGCTTTCAAATCTTCAAATGAAGCGTTATATGGAAAAACTTTAATGTAGCAATCTCTCTTAGCTAAATTTCTAAGAATATTAGTTTTGATTCCTAAATCTAATGCAGAGATCTTATATTTTGCTGATTCATCACCGAAGAAATATGGTTCTTTAGTAGATACTTTTGAAGCCAATTCCAAGCCATTCATATCTGGAACTTGAGCTAGTCTTTCTTTTAATTCTTCGATTGGAGTACCATCGGTACAAATAACCGCATTCATAGCTCCATTATCTCTAATATAACTTACCAAAGCTCTTGTATCAACATCAGAAATTACGATAAGATTTTGTTTGTTCAAATAATCAAATAAACTTTCAGAAGCATCTTCACGAGAATAATTAAAACTAAAATTTTTACAAACTAATCCCGATATTTTAACAGAATCTGATTCCACTTCTTTCTCGTTTACACCATAATTCCCAATGTGTGCATTGGTAGTAACCATGATTTGCCCAAAGTAAGAAGGATCTGTAAAAATTTCTTGATAACCTGTAGTTCCTGTATTAAAAGCGACTTCACCAAAAGTTACACCTTCAATTCCGATTGATTTTCCGTGAAAAATAGTACCGTCTTTAAGAAGTAAAACGGCCTTAGAACGATTGTTGTATTTCATTGCGTTGTGTTGTTGTGGTTGCAAATTTAGTTATAAAAGTTGTTTTGTGAAATTATTTTAATTATTAACGATATAATTAAAAATTTTCACGACATCGTTTTCTTCACTAAATGATAATTTATTTGAATTAGCATAATTCTTTATTAGATCAATTTTATCAGGAAAAAGATTTAATAAAGATTTTTTATTCAATTTAAAATCTGTGACAACACCATTTCGAAAAATTTTATATTCATTTTTATAAACGTATCTTCTAGGTGTTAATGAAGATTGAGTTAGAGGATTACTAACAGGTTCTTGAATAACTACTTGAAATGACTTTAAAAATTCAAAAGAATCAGAGGTAAACAATTGAAGAAAAAGCTCTTCATTTTTAACTATATATACTTTAGAGAGATATTTAACTTTATCAATGTCTTTTAAATCATATTGAAATACGGAATCTTTAGAAACTTTTGATTCTAACTTTTTCGTTAAGATATTATAATTTAAATTAAGAATATCAAAACGATTACCTTTTTTATTTATAACAGAGAATAAACCTTCCCAAGAATTAAACAAATAAGGAGAACCTGAAATAGACTTATCTTCAACTGAAGCAGGCAACCACATACCCGCTTTGTTGAAATTTCCTAAATAATCGATATTATAATCTCCCTTTTTAGAGTTTTGATTATCTTGAGCAAAAAAAGAAAATGTTACAAATAACATTAAGTGCAAGCAATAATTTTTCATAATTAAAATTTTAAAATACAAATTAAAATAAAAAAGGATAAACTATAATAGTTTATCCTTTTTTTTAACATATTAAAAAATATATTATTCTGTAGCTTCAGTATTTTCAGAAGTTTCAGTAGCTGGAGCTTCAGGAGCAGTACCTTCCGCTTTTTTAGCTCTACCACGACGAGTCGTTTTCTTAACTTCTTTTTTACCACCATTGTACAATGTATTGAAATCTACTAACTCAATCATTGCCATATCAGCGTTATCCCCTAAACGGTTTCCTAACTTGATGATACGTGTGTATCCTCCTGGACGGTCACCAACTTTAGCAGCAACTTCTCTGAACAATTCAGTAACTGCATATTTATCTCTTAAATAAGAGAAACAAATACGACGATTGTGAGTTGTATCTTCTTTTGATTTTGTTACTAATGGTTCAATAAATTGTTTTAAAGCTTTTGCTTTAGCAACAGTTGTATTAATACGCTTATGCTCAATTAACGAACAAGCCATATTAGCTAACATAGCTTTTCTATGTCCTGTTTGTCTACTTAAATGATTATTTTTTTTTCCGTGTCTCATGACGTCTATTATTTATCTTCATCTTGCATCAATCCAGCTAAGGAGCGCAAAATATGAAGCAATTATTCTTTATCTAACTTATATTTAGTTAAATCCATTCCGAAAGTAAGGTTTTTATTAGCCACTAACTCATCTAATTCAGTTAATGATTTTTTACCAAAATTACGGAACTTCATTAAGTCGTTCTTGTTGAAAGATACTAAATCACCTAATGTATCAACTTCAGCCGCTTTTAAACAATTTAATGCTCTTACAGATAAGTCCATATCAACTAATTTAGTTTTCAATAACTGTCTCATGTGTAAAGATTCTTCATCATAAGACTCAGTTT
>NZ_DITB01000062.1 GCF_002422095.1 Flavobacterium sp. UBA6195 | reverse complement strand
GAGAAAAAAGGTCCAGAATTAACAGAAGACGAAAAACATATTATCGAAATTTTAAAAGCTAACGAAGGAATTTCGATTGGTGATTTAAAAACTAAATCAGAATTGAGCGGTAAAAAATGGGATGCTGCTAGTAAAGGATTAAGCAAACACGGCTTGATGCGTGTTGTTGTAGATGGCGAAAATAAAATTGCTGAATACTTAGGGAAATAAGATCAAACAACTAAATTTCAAAGCGAAACTTTTTATAGAGTTTCGCTTTTTTTTATTCTCTAATTAAACCTTTTTATTTCCTGAATGTCTTATCATCAAAACAATTAAAAAATAAAGAAGATGAAAAAATTAATTTTAGCAATTGCTTTAGTGATGACAACATTAACCTTTGCACAAGACAGAAAACAGGGAAGAGAAAAATTAACTCCTGAACAGCAAACCGAACTTCATGTTAAGAAAATGACTCTAGATTTAGATTTAGATGCACAACAACAAAAAGAAGTAAAAACCATTTTTTTAGAGCAAGCGAAAAAAAGAGAAGCCAAAATGGCCGAAATGAAAGCTAAAAGAGAAAAAGGTGAAAAACCATCTGCTGACGAAAGATTTGAAATGAAAAATAAGATGTTAGACAATCAAATTGAAATGAAAGCCAAAATGAAAAAAATCTTAAAGCCAGAGCAATATAAAAAATGGGAAGAAAACCACGATGAAAAAGCAGCACAAGCAAAAGAAAAAATGCAAAAAAGAGTAAAAGAGCGCAGAGGTAATTAATTATTTTTGACAAAATGTTTTGTTTTAATCTCAAATTTAATTTAGATTTGACAAACCAAAAAAAAATCAACTGTATTTAATTATGAAAAAAATAGTCTTTTCTCTAGTATTATTCTTTGCGTTTAGCGCTTTTACTTTTGCTCAAGATCAAAAATCAAATGATCCTAAAATGGCCGCAAAGTTAGAATTAAATGAATTGGTAAAAGTGATTCCTTTGGAGAGCAATTTAGAAAATGGCTTATATGATTTATTAGTTTACAAACACGTAAATTTAGCCAAAGCTACTTCTGATAAGGAAAGAAATGAAGTTTATTCCATTATGAAAAGTAAAATTGATGGGTCTCTTTCTCCTGAGCAGTTAAGAAAACTTAAAAGTAATAAAGCTCTTTATGAGAATCTAATTAAATAAGAAATGTCCCGATAAAATCGGGACATTTTTATTATAACTCTCTTGCTGTTTCTGCTATTGCATTAATTGTAAAATCTAAATCTTCATACGTTAGTGCATCTGTGATAAACCAAGTTTCATAAGCGGAAGGCGCAATATAAACTCCGCGTTTTAATAATCCGTGGAAGAACTTTTTAAATGTATCGTTATCACCATTTTTAGCGGTTGCAAAATCATAAACAGGATTAGCATCAAAATGTACGGAAATCATCGAACCCACTCTATTAATCGTAAAAACAACGCCTTCTTCTGTTAGTACTTGACGAATTCCTTTTTCTAAATATGCTGTTTTTTCTTCTAAACGTTTAAAAACATTTGCATCAGCATTTAATGCTTTCAACATTTCTAAACCAGCAGCCATAGCCAATGGATTTCCAGACAAGGTTCCTGCTTGATAAACCGGTCCTAACGGCGCTAAATAATTCATAATTTCCTCTCTTGCAGCAAAAGCTCCTACAGGCAATCCTCCACCTATTACTTTTCCAAAACATACAATATCTGCTTGAATGTCGAATAATTGTTGTGCTCCTCCTTTTGCTAATCGAAATCCGGTCATTACTTCATCAAAAATAAGCAACGCTCCATTAGCAGTACAAACATCTCTAAGCGCTTCTAGAAATCCTTTTACTGGAGGAATACATCCCATATTACCAGCAACAGGCTCAATAATAATCGCTGCAATTTGATTTTCGTTAGCTTTAAAAAGAGCTTTAACATTATCAATATCATTGTAAGCGGCTAATAATGTATCTTTAGCCGTGCCTTCTGTAACTCCGGGAGAATTAGGCACACCAAATGTACTCAAACCACTTCCCGCTGCGATTAAAAAAGAATCTGAGTGTCCATGATAGCAACCCGAAAATTTAATAATCTTATCTCGTTTTGTATAACCACGTGCTAAACGAATGGCACTCATACAAGCTTCTGTACCCGAATTTACAAAACGAATTTTATCGATATTTGGAACCATCGAAACTGCTAATTTTGCAATTTGTGTTTCTAACTCTGTAGGCATTCCAAATGATGTTCCTTTTTTTGCTTTTTCAACCACTGCATTAACTACAGGCTCGTAAGCATGACCTAAAATCATTGGTCCCCATGAGTTAATATAATCAATTAAACGGTTTCCATCTTCATCATACAAATAAGCTCCCTTAGCTTCTTTCACAAAAATCGGAGTACCTCCCACTCCTTTGAAAGCTCTAACTGGTGAATTAACACCTCCTGGAATTACTTTGCTAGCTTCAACAAATAATTCACTACTTCTTTTATATAGCATTATTTAATTTTAATTTGTTGTCCGATTGAAATAGTAGTATCAGACATATTATTTAACTTTTTTAAATCGTCTACTGTAAGATTAAATTTTTTTGACAATGCATACAAGGTGTCTCCTTGCTGAACGGTATAATAGTCGCCACCTTGAGCTGCTACAACTTCTTTTTTAGTAGGTTTAAAATCGCGACTCAGCACTTGATTATCATATTTATACAATTCAAAACGCTCAATTAATCCAATTAATTTATCGGGGTATTTAACATCCGTAGCATATCCTGCTGCTTTTAAACCTCTTGCCCAAGATTCGTAATCTCCTTTGTCTAATTTGAACAAATTTGCATATCGTGTTCTAGAAGTTAAAAACAAAGAATGATCTCTGTAAGATTCTGAAGGATGTTCGTATTTTCTGAAACATTCTTGCTCTGCATCATCATCATGACGAACACTATCTCCCGTCCATCCTGTGTGGCATTTTATCCCAAAATGATTGTTGGCAGATTGTGCTAACTTGCCTTTTCCTGCTCCCGATTCTAAAATTCCTTGAGCCAAAGTAATACTTGCTGGAATTCCATGATTTTTCATGTTATTCATAGCGATTTCTTTAAAGTTTTCAACGTAATTTTGAATCTCTTCGGCATACGTTTTAATGTTTGAAGTTGCTTCTAAAGAAACTTGAGCATTATTATCTGAAGTTTTTGAATTGGGATTTTTAGTAAGTCCTTTTGTAGCAGTTGATTTTGAATGTACAACTGGTTTCTTTTTAGTTGTTCTAACAACAGGATTAGTACTTTTACAACTTATTACTAAGAGTGCTAAAATAAAAATGACGAATTTACTTTTCATTTGTTTGTGTTTCTATACCATTTAAATTTATCGAAATTACCCTCATTATACCCCCTCATAAATCAAACAATAATTATGATGACAGACAGGAGCATACTTTTTTTTAGAAATCATTAAGCCATTAAAAAAGCTTACATTTCATCATAACAGATTATTTCTCTATTCTTTTTTTGTAGCGCCAAATTCATTCCTTTAACGCCTTGTAAACCACCCGAATGAATCATAAGAATCTTAGCATTAGGTGGAAAAAAATCTTTCTCAATCAAGTCCATTACGCCATATACCATCTTTCCTGTATATATGGGATCGAGAGGGATTTTTGTTTGCTTGTAAAATGCATTTATAAACTGAATTAATTCGCAATTTACTTTTCCATATCCACCAAAATGATAATCATCGTTGATAATCCAATTTGATTTGGTTACAAAATTACGAATAACATCAGATAAAAAAGCACCTTTTAGAGAAGAAAATCCAATAAGTTGTTGGTTTTCTGTAGAAGAATTCACAAGACCTGAGAAAGTTCCGCCAGTTCCTGTAGAACAAACCACATGAGTAAAAAAAGTTTTATCTTCAACCGTTAAAATTTCTTCGCATCCTTTAATTGCTAAAAAATTTGTACCTCCTTCAGGAATTAAGTAAAAATTTCCAAAAATGGTCTGTAATTTTTCTTTAAAATTAGTGTTTTCTTTTTCACGATAGTCCGACCTAGAAACAAAATAAAACTTCATTCCTAATTCTTGTGCTTTTATTAAAGTAGGGTTTTCATGAATTTTATACTCTATTTCTTCTCCCCTTATTACACCAATAGTTGAAAACCCAAATTCAGCACCCGCTCCAGCAACTGCTAAAATATGATTTGAAAAAGCTCCACCAAAAGTTAACAAAGTAGAATGACCCAATCGTTTAGCTTCTTGAATATTATATTTGAGTTTTCTAAATTTATTTCCAGAAATGATTGGATGTAACAAATCTTCTCTTTTAATAAAGAGCTCTATATTATTTGGAAAAGATAATGGTATTTTTTGATTAATTGAGTGCATAAAAAAAGCAGCTAGTTAAAGCTGCTTTCAAATATACAACAATGTGTGTTATTTATTTATTGTAAATTGATATTTTCTTTGAAATGCCATAAAGTCGAAAAACATGTTGAGAACTTAAGTTACCAAAAAGCGCCATAATTCTCTGCATTTAATACAACTCTCTTATGAAAGCCTAGAACGTTCTTGAGTTCGTTTTTTTTCTTTTTTTGCTAAAAAATGGACTTGACGAGTTTTTCAATTCGACCTGTCGAGTTTTACAATTCGACCTGTCGAGTTGAAAATTTTAACCTGACAATTTTTTACGTTTAATTTTGGAGCTTAAATGAAGACCATTTGTTTTAAAAAGCTATTTAATTTAGAAAAAAAAACATAAAAAAACTCTAAAAAATGGGGCTAATTACCCGTTTTTGAATTAAATTGCTTTCGAAAGCCTTGAATAGTTACAGCCAATTGTGTCGAAATAATGAGGTATAAATAATCTTATTTATAAAAAACTTCTTTTTATGAATATTTTATATGTCACAAAAATACATATTAATAAGTACTGTTTAACACCATTTTTTTATTAAATTTGAAGAATTCAATGCTATTAAAATGATTGATAAAAAGAAATTATCAGAACGCGATATTTGTACAAAATTTATAACACCTGCTATTCAAAATGCAGGATGGAACTTACAAACACAAGTACTTGAAGAAGTGACTTTTACCGATGGTAAAATTTATGTTCGTGGTAAATTGACTGCTCGTGGTGAACGAAAAAGAGCGGATTATTTATTGTACTATCAGGATAATCCTATTGCCATTATTGAGGCAAAAGATAACAAGCATTCGGTTCGTGCAGGTATTCAACAAGCGCTTAACTATGCTAGAATATTAGATATTCCAAGTGTGTTTAGTAGTAATGGTGATGGTTTTGTATATCATGATAGAACCGTAAATGATGATTCTATTGAAACCGAATTAGCTTTGGAAGACTTTCCTTCTCCAGAAGCATTATGGATGAAGTACAAACACTATAAAGGTATAGTTACTGAACAAGGCGAAAAGATTGCTTTACAAAAATACTTTTCGGATGGTTCGGGAAGAAAACCACGATATTATCAACAAATTGCAATAAACAGAACTGTTGAAGCCATAGCAAACGGACAAAATAGAATTTTGTTAGTCATGGCAACAGGTACTGGAAAAACGTATACGGCTTTTCAAATTATTCATCGATTATGGAAAAGTGGTGCTAAGAAGAGAATTTTATTTCTTGCCGATAGAACTGCTTTGATTGACCAAACCAAACGTGGGGATTTCAAACATTTTAAAGATAAAATGACGGTGGTTAAAAACCGTATGATTGATAAAAGTTATGAAATTTATTTGGCTTTATATCAAGGTTTATCGGGTGCGGATGAAGATGCGAATGCTTACAAACAGTTTTCACCTGATTTTTTTGATTTAATTATTATTGATGAGTGTCACAGAGGAAGTGCCAAAGAAGATAGTGCATGGAGAGAAATTTTAACATATTTCAAAAATGCTACACACGTTGGTTTGACTGCTACACCAAAGGAAACTAAAGAGACTAGTAATACCGAATATTTTGGCGACCCAGTGTACACGTATTCTTTAAAACAAGGAATTGACGATGGATTCTTGGCTCCTTACAAAGTTATTCGTGTGGCTTTGAATGTAGATGCAGAAGGATATCGACCTGAACAAGGTAAAACCGATAAAGAAGGTAACGAAGTAGAGGATAGAATTTACAATAGAAAAGATTTTGATAGAAGTTTAGTCATTGAAGAGCGAACGGATGCGGTTGCCAAAAAAGTAACAGAGTATCTTAAAGGATTTGACCGTTTTGCTAAAACTATTATTTTTTGTGTAGATATTGACCATGCCGAACGTATGCGAAATGCTATTGCTCGCCATAATGCTGATTTGGTAGCAGAAAATTATAAGTATGTAATGCAAATTACAGGCGATAATGAAGAAGGAAAACGTGAGCTGGACAACTTTATTAACCCAGAAGAAAAATATCCTGTAGTTGCTACGACCTCTGAATTAATGACCACTGGTGTTGATGCGCAAACGTGTAAAGTAATTGTGCTTGATGCTAACATTAATTCCATGACGAAATTCAAACAAATTGTAGGTCGTGGTACGCGTATCAATGAAGAGTTCAACAAATTGTATTTTACGATTTTAGATTTTAGAAATGCTACGGATAATTTTGCCGACCCTGAGTTTGATGGACATCCGTTACGAGTTAAACCAATAACAGAGGGAATTGATTTAGAAACTATCATTGACGAAGAAGAAACTGAAGACACTCCAATTATTGATGAAGTTACAGGAGATGAAATTATAATGGCACCAGCTGTAGTAAGAGAGCCATCAAGCACTAACGAATATCAAAAGAGACCGAAACAATATGTGAATGGGGTGGATGTTTCTATTTTGGTGAGTAGAGAATTGTATTTTGACCATGATGGCAAGCCTATTACTACAAGTTTAAAAGATTACACGAAAAGTATCATACAGAAAAAGTTTGCTTCTTTAGATGATTTCTTATTGACTTGGAACCAAGCGGATAAAAAAGAAGCCATCATCAAAGAATTACAAGAGCAAGGCGTAATGGTAGAAGCTTTGTATGATGCGGTTGATAAGCAAGTAGATTTGTTTGATTTGATTTGCCACGTAGCGTACGACCAACCACCATTGACTAGAAAAGAACGAGCAAATAATGTCAAGAAACGCAACTATTTCACTAAATATGGCGAACAAGCTCGTAAAGTTTTAGAAACGTTATTAGACAAATATGCAGATGAAGGTGTTGAAAATATAGAAAGTATTGAAGTATTGCGTGTAAAACCTTTTGATGAATATGGTTCTCCTATTGAGATTATAAGTCATTTTGGAAATAAACAACATTATTTAGAAGCCGTTAAAGAATTAGAAAACGAATTATATAGAAAAGCATAGATGCCATTCATCAAAGTATATATTCATTTTGTTTGGAGTACCAAAAATAGATTTCCATTTCTTAATTCATTAGAGTTGAGAGAGAAAATGTGGAAACACATCAAAGAAAATGGAAAAGAAAAAGGAATTTTTATTGATTTTGTAAATGGGTATAGTGACCATTGTCATTGTTTGGTTTCATTGAAATCTGACCAGACAATTCAAAAGGTAATCCAAATGATAAAGGGAGAGTCTGCATTTTGGTTTAATAATCAAAATTTTATTCTTGAAAAATTTGGTTGGCAAGACGAATATTTTGCGGTTTCGGTTTCGGAATCAATGATAGAAAATGTTAGAAATTATATCCGAAATCAAGAAACACATCATTCCATAAAATCATTTGATGACGAATATAACAAAATGATTGATGTATATGGATTTCAAAAATTTAATGATAATCTGAATTAATAGAAATGGGTTTCAACCCATTTGGTATAATGGATAAAAACAATGATTCCAATAATGGGTTTTAACCGATTTAATATAAATAAAATTGATGATAAAATCATTTCAATAGAAATGGGTTTCAACCCATTTGGTATAATGGATAAAAACAATGATTCCAATAATGGGTTTTAACCCTAAATTAAAATAACATATGATTATTAAATTAAATGATTGAAATATTATCAGATGGATTGAAACCCATCCCAATTGAAAAATAAAAATTAAAATTATTATCAGATGGGTTGAAACCCATCCCAATTGAAATAAACAAAACAAATTAATATACAAACATGTCAAACATATCCTCCATCCTAAAATCCATACAAACCATCATGTGGCAAGACACTGGTCTTAACGGTGATGCCCAACGCATAGAACAACTCGGTTGGATGTTGTTTTTAAAAATATTTTCCGATAAAGACAAAGAACTCGAATTACTTGACGACAATTATACATCGCCTATACCTGATGAATTTCATTGGGTAAAGGAAAAAGGCAATTGGGCAGGCGATGACGAAGGAATGACAGGTGACGAATTGCTAGAGTTTGTAGATAGAAAATTGTTTCCTGCGTTGCGTAATATTGACGTAAGTTCTGGCAATCGCCGTGCTTTGATTGTACGTGAAGTTTTTGAAGGGAACAACAACTACATGAAAAGCGGTATCAACATTCGTAAGGTGTTGAACAAGTTGAATGAAATAGATTTTAATATTGCCAAAGACCGTCATGCGTTTGGGGAATTGTATGAGACCATTTTAAAAGGCTTACAAAGTGCCGGTAAAAGTGGGGAATTTTACACGCCTCGTGCCATTACGAGTTTTATTACCGAAATGATTAACCCACAATTGGGCGAAAAAATATTAGACCCTGCTTGTGGAACAGGTGGATATTTGACTTGTGCTATTGAACATTTAAAAGAACAAGCCAACAGCGTTGAAGACCGCAAAAGTATTGCTGAAAACGTAATGGGTTGGGAATACAAACCACTACCGTATTTGTTAGCTACGACCAACTTGATTTTGCACGATATGGAAGTGCCTAACATTCGTTTTGGCGATGCTTTAGACCAACCGTTGTCTAACTTTACCGAAAAGCACCGTGTGAATGCTATTTTAGCTAACCCACCGTTTGGAGGTATTGTTGCCAATAACAATGAAAACAATTTTCCACAGAATTATAGAACCAAAGAAAGTGCCGACTTGTTCCTGATTTTAATGATTCATTTATTAAAACAAGGCGGAAGAGCAGGTATTGTATTACCGGATGGCTCGTTAACAGGCGATGGTGTCAAACAACGCGTGCGCCAAAAGTTATTGGAAGAATGTAATTTGCATACCATTATCCGTTTGCCTAACTCGGTGTTTCAACCATATGCTACTGTAGCTACTAATTTATTGTTTTTTACCAAAGGCACACCTACAAAAGAAGTATGGTATTACGAACACCGTTTGCCTGAAGGTCAAAAAGCCTACAACAAAACCAAACCGATACAAGCCAAAGAGTTTAACCCCATAAAAAAATGGTGGAATGACCGCAAGGAAAGCGATATTGCTTGGAAAGTAGATATCGAAACCATTATTGACCGCAATTACGATTTAGATATTAAAAACCCAACCAAGCAAGAAGAAGTACACGAATATAGCAGTACGGAATTAATGGAACTATTGCACACTTCTTTTGAGAAAAGCAATGCCTTGTTAAACCAATTAAAAGAAGCGGTGAAATGAGTTTAATGAGAATTGATGATTTATTTCATTTTGAAAAAGGAAGTTTACAAAGTTCAAAATGCACTGAAGGTGAGTTTGACTTTATAACTGCTTCATCTGAATGGAAAACGCATAACGAATACACACATGATTGTGAAGCATTAGTCTTTGCAGCAGCAGCTTCTGGATCATTAGGTAGAACGCATTATGTTAATGGTAAATTCATAGCAAGTGATTTGTGTTTTATAATTACTCCCAAAAATCAAAGTGAATTACCTATTGATTTAAAGTTTTATCATATGATTTTTAACGAGTTTAAAGATGATATTGTAAAGAATACGAAAGCAGGAACTTCTAAAGAAGCAATTGGTTTAAAAGCTTTTGGAAATTATAAATTGCCATATTTTAATATTGATAAACAAGTTGAAGCAAAAAATCAATTTGTTAATATGCAAGAATCAAAAGTCGAATTGAATATAGAACTCTCCCACCAACTCGACCTAATTAAACAATTACGTCAGGCTTTTTTGCGTGAAGCGATGCAAGGCAAGCTTTGTCATGCTGAACTCGTTTCAGCATCTCAAGAAACAGGTCATGACTTGTTAGCCAAAATAAAAGCCGAGAAAACACAATTAATAGCCGAAAAAAAACTCAAAAAAGAAAAAGAGTTATCTCCAATAACAGTAGATGAAATTCCTTTTGAAATTCCTGAGCATTGGGCTTGGTGTAGGTTGGGGGAGATTTGCTTGAAAGTTACTGATGGCTTTCATAATACACCTCCAAAAGTTAGTAAAGGATTCCCATATATAGCCGCTACCCAAGTAAAATCAGATAAAATTGATTGGGATAATTGCAACTATGTTGAAGAAAAATTTCACAGAGAATTATACACTAAAACAACACCAAAAAAGGGAGAAATTTTAGTAGTTAATATTGGAGCTGGTTGCGGAACTCCTGCTATTATAGATGTAGATTTTGAATTTAGTTTTAAAAATACTGCTATATTAAAATTTAATCAAAAGCTTCTTTTCAACAAATACTTGTTCTATTACTTTATTTTAAGAAAAGATGAATTTTATATAAACCTTACCAAAGGTGGTTTGCAACCTTTTTTAAGTTTAAAAATTTTAAATGAAATTGATTTTCCACTTCCACCACTCCACGAGCAAGAGCAAATTGTGGCAAAGTTGGAGGAGTTAATGGCTTTTTGTGATAGTTTAGAGCAAAGTATTAAGGAGAGTCAAGGGTATAATGAAAAGTTGTTGCAGCAGGTTTTGAGAGAGGCGTTGCAGCCGCAGTGACAAGACGCGTCTTGTCCATTATGTCGTTTTGAGAAGGTCAAAACAAAATAAATAGCAATGGGTTTTAACCCGTTGGGATATAATGAAAAGTTGTTGCAACAAGTTTTGAGAGAGGCGTTGCAGCCGCAGTGACAAGTCGCGTCTTGTCCATTATGTCGTTTTGAGAACGTCGAAACAAAATAAATAGCAATGGGTTTTAACCCGTTGGGATGTAATGAAAAGTTGTTGCAACAAGTTTTGAGAGAGGCGTTGCAGGGTAATACAATAGGAAATGAAAAGATATGGTAGAAAAGATTCAAAAAGTAGCTCCTAAAAAGAAATAATTTAGTACTTCAAAAAATTCCAAAAAGACCTTTGCTTTAAATAGTTAAGGTCTTTTTCATTTTGGTAAGCTTCTTTTTCAAATGAAATATTATAATAAGCTTCTCTCCTATTTCTAAATCGAATTAACCCAACAATAAACTCAATTCCATACCATACAAAAAAAGGCAATACTAACATTTCTAATTGTTGCCGAATATGAATTCTTTCATGATTTAATACTACCCGATTTATTTTGTCTTTTTTATTCAATAAAAAAATAAACGGATAAACTGTAAGTCCACGAAATCCTTTCGGAATTAAATATTTAATAACTAGTACAATCATATTATACAAAATTGGTAAATTTGTCCACATGAACAATGAATTAAATCCAAATAATTTAAAAGAAGGGGAAGATTTTTATTTTACACCTGAAGGATACAAATGCTTTACAGAAAAATATCATCTAAAAAGAGGATATTGTTGCAAAAGTGGTTGTCGTCATTGCCCTTATGGTTTTGACAAAAAAACTGGAACTAATAAGAAAAAGTAAATGGACATCAATTTATTCAAATATCGTATTAAAATTCACAAGTCCTATCATAGGTCTGACATTCGTCATCCTTAGTTTTTAAATTTAATTTTTGGAAATATTATTAACGAATAAAAATTAAAAAATGACATTTAAAGAACAAATACTAGAGGGAATTCCGTCGGTTCTACCCAATCCAAAACCTTATGAAGCAGAAATTAATCACGCTCCAAAAAGGAAAGAAATCTTAACAGAAGAAGAAAAAAAATTAGCTTTAAAAAATGCACTTCGTTATTTTGAACCAAAACATCATGCAACTTTAATTCCAGAATTCAAAGCGGAACTAGAAAATTACGGAAGAATTTACATGTACCGTTTGCGTCCTGATTATAAGATGTATGCTCGTCCAATTTCAGAATATCCTGGAAAAAGCGAACAAGCCAAAGCGATTATGTTAATGATTCAAAACAACCTGGATTATGCTGTAGCGCAACATCCTCACGAGTTAATTACTTATGGTGGAAATGGAGCCGTTTTCCAAAATTGGGCACAATATCGTTTAACCATGAAATATTTGGCTGAAATGACAGACGAACAAACGTTAGTCATGTATTCAGGTCACCCAATGGGATTATTCCCATCGCATAAAGAAGCACCAAGAGTTGTAGTTACTAACGGAATGGTTATCCCAAATTATTCCAAACCAGACGATTGGGAAAAAATGAATGCATTAGGTGTTTCACAATACGGACAAATGACAGCTGGAAGTTATATGTATATTGGTCCTCAAGGAATTGTTCATGGGACAACCATCACTGTTTTAAACGGATTTAGAAAAATTAAAAAATCACCAAAAGGCGGATTATTCGTAACTTCTGGATTAGGAGGAATGAGTGGTGCTCAGCCAAAAGCGGGAAATATTGCAGGTTGTGTTACTGTTTGTGCCGAAGTAAATCCAAAAATTACACACATTCGCCATTCACAAGGATGGATTAATGAGATAGTTGATAACATTGACGAATTAGTTCCTAGAGTTAAAAAAGCATTAGAAAATCAAGAAGTGGTTTCCATTGCTTATTTAGGAAATATAGTTGATGTATGGGAGCGATTTGACCAAGAAAATCTACATATCGATTTAGGATCTGACCAAACTTCTTTACACAATCCTTGGGCTGGTGGCTACTACCCTATCGGATTTACCTTTGAAGAATCAAATGAAATGATGGCAAATGAACCAGATCGTTTCAAAGAAGAAGTTAGAAAAACACTTCGTCGTCATGCTGAAGCAATTAACAAACATACCGCTAAAGGAACGTATTTCTTTGATTATGGAAATGCCTTTTTATTAGAATCTTCAAGAGCTGGAGCTAATGTGATGAATGACCATCCAACATTAGGTAGAGAATTTAAATACCCAAGTTATGTTCAAGATATTATGGGACCAATGTGTTTCGATTATGGATTTGGACCATTCCGTTGGGTTTGTGCTTCAGGAAATCCAGAAGATCTAGCTAAGACCGATAAAATAGCTTGCGATGTTTTGGAAGAAATGATGAAAAATTCGCCAGAGGAAATTCAACAACAAATGGCAGATAACATTCAATGGATTAAAGGTGCGCAAGAAAATAAATTGGTTGTAGGTTCACAAGCTCGTATTTTATACGCTGATGCCGAAGGACGAATTAAAATTGCAGAAGCCTTCAATCAAGCGATTGCAAAAGGTGAAATCGGTTATGTAATTTTAGGTCGCGACCACCACGATGTTTCAGGTACTGATTCTCCTTACAGAGAAACTTCTAATATATATGATGGTTCAAGATTTACTTCTGATATGGCGATTCATAACGTAATTGGAGATAGTTTCCGAGGTGCTACTTGGGTTTCTATTCACAATGGTGGCGGTGTTGGCTGGGGAGAAGTAATTAATGGCGGATTTGGTATGGTTCTTGATGGAAGTAAAGAAGCATCAAGACGTTTAGAGTCAATGCTTTTCTGGGATGTTAATAACGGAATTTCACGAAGAAGTTGGGCAAGAAATGAAGGCGCTATTTTTGCTATAAAAAGAGCTATGGAGACGCAACCTTTATTAAAAGTTACCATCCCTAATTTAGTAGATGAAAAATTATTATAGTTTCAGGTTTCGAGTTAAGATTCTAATTCCTGAAATCAAAACTTAAAACTAAATATTATGAAAACTTTAAAATTTCTTTCCGTATTTTTTTTAGTAATTATTTTAGCTTCTTGCAGTTCTGTCAGAGTAAATGCGGATTATGATAAAAAAGCAAATTTCACTAACTATAAGACCTTTGCATACTTAAAAAATGGCATAGATAAAGTTGAAATTTCCGATTTAGATAAAAAGAGAATTCTAAATTCTATTGAAGAGGTAATGATTTCTAAGGGATTTACTAAGTCTGAAAACCCTGATATTTTGATTAGTATTTTCACAAAAGAACGTGAGCGTGTTGATGTTTATCAAAATTATGGATTTGGTTGGGGTTGGAATCCGTACTGGGGAATGGGTTATACAAATGTTATGACCAGTCCTGAAGGCACCCTTTTTATTGATATTATTGATGCCAAAACAAAAGAATTGGTTTGGCAAGGTGAAGGTTCAGGATATCTCACAAAAGATACCGAAAAAAAAGATGCAAGAATAAAGGAGTTTGTTACTAGAATTTTAGAACAATATCCTCCAAAATAAAAAAAGAAAGGTGTGAAAAAATCACACCTTTCTTTTTTTATTGAATATTAATTATTTCATAATATTAAACTTTGGGTTTTTTGTAACTTTGCAACCGCTTTTCAAATAAAGTAATTTACAGTATGAATTTTTTAAAGGTTTTAACATTATCAATTAGCTTATTCATAATATCCAATAAAAGTTTTTCACAATGCTTTGAAATTGAGAGTATTTTAGTTGATGCATGTGATAATGGAACTGATGAAGGTTATAACGAAATGTTCCGAATGAAAATTGGCGGAACAGCTTTAAACACGAGTACCTTGAGTGTAAACTGGCCTGCTCAGACATGGCTTGGCTTAGTTCAAAATGCTACTACGGCTTCAAAAGTTGCTCAACTAAATGCTAATATAGCATCAACAGGTGGTTGCGGATTGATTTTAGAACCCACTGGAGGTGTTTTACCGGCAAATTCAACTGTAATTGTTGTAACAAGTCAAAATTTAGATATAACCCTGAATTCATTTAGTTCTTTAAGTTCTACTATCTATATGATTTTTCAAAATAATCCATCTACAACAGGTGGACATTTTGCTAACTATAACTTACCTGCTGCAACTCGAACTTTATCTGTTACTTTTGGTGCAGGGTGTTCTGATAGTGTAACTTATCAAAGAGCTAATTTAGTTAATATTTTTGGAACAGTTGGTGGTACTGCAGCCGATTTAAATGGTTCCACTGTCAACTTCACTCCATCTGGAACTGCTTCTTATGTGAATAATGGTTGTGTTGCTCCAGTTCAACCCTTTACTGTTGAGGCAGGAACCACTCCTGTAGCAGCTTGTGCTGGACAAACAATCAATTTATCTGGAACTGCACAAGGACATACTAGTGTTACTTGGAGTGCGGCATCAGGAAGTTTTTCAGCAGCAAATAATTTATTAACCTCTTACACAGTTCCTGCAACAGCAACTAGCGGTAGTAGTATAACTTTAACTTTAACGGCTACTAATTCTTGCTCAACAAACATAACTGATACTGTTGTAATCAATATTACAGGCGTAACTTTAACTCTTGATTCGGCTAACAACAATCAAAATATTTGCTCTGGAAATCCTATTGCTCCTATTCAATATACTTTTGGTGGCGGTGCAACTAGCGTGAATGTAACTGGATTACCAACTGGTGTTACGGCTACAACTTCTGGAAATACAGTTACTATTAGCGGAACTCCTTCTGCTAATTTTTCTTACACAATTTCAACTGTTAACGGTTGTG
>NZ_DITB01000052.1 GCF_002422095.1 Flavobacterium sp. UBA6195 | reverse complement strand
TAACCCTCTTTAGCGTAAAGAACTGTTGCAGCATCACCTGTTCCGTAGATATAATCATATCCTTTTTTCTTTCCGTAATCTTTGATGAATTTTTTTACTTCGCTAATTAAAGTATCTTTTAAAACAGCTCCTTCTTGTTGTAATTGTTGAATTAAAGCATTTTGTTCAACTCCTAATTCTTGCTCTCTTTGTTGTAAAGCAGCTCCCATTTGTTGTGCCCATTGAGGTCCCTTAGCTTGCGCATTTCTCTGAAAATTCTGTGCGTCTGCTTGGAATGCTCTTACTTTTGCCTCAAGAGGACGACCTAATTCTTCAGATTTAACTTTGAATTTATCATCTTCATCTTTGAATTTCTCGTATTTCTCAATTAACTCAGCAGTATCTATATATGCAGTTTTAAATTCTTTTGAACTTGTTTCTGTTTTGTTACATGCTAAAACGCTAAATGCAACACCTAAAATCAATACTAATTTTTTCATCGTTGTATATTGGTAATTAATAATTTTTCGTAAAAGTAATAATAAGTTGTAAAGTAACAAATATGTTGCTTTTTTATTTATTTTTCAATTATAAGAATTTCTTATATGTATTTTTAAAAATGATAGATTCAAGCTATTAAAATCAACTTTTATAATTTAAATTAGACAAAGCATCTAAAAAAAGACAGTAAATTACATCAAATTAAACAAAAAAGTGTCTAAAATCGCTTTAAAATGGTTTTTACTTGTTTTTTAACACATAAATATGTGATGAAAACTCTTTTTTAAAGAATCCTGATACATTTGAGATCAAACCGATAAAAAATCCAGAAATGAAATTCATTTTTCCTGATTTATATTTTTCGGATAAAAGTGATACATAAAAACTATCAAACCACATGGGTTTAATATCTTCCAAATTCATATTTTGTTTATCGAATAATTTTTCGATGGCTGTTTTTGAGAAATGCCACAAATGTCTTGGCACATCATAAGCGGCCCAAAATTCTTTATAATGATTCGCATCATACGATTTGAAATTAGGAACAGCAATAATAATTGTTCCAGAAGGTTTCAACAATCTTTTTAATTCAGCAACTTGATGTTCGACATCTGGAACGTGTTCTAAAACGTGCCACATGGTAATTACATCAAAAGAATTGCTTTCTAATTTTTCAATCGTATCACCAAATTTAATTCCTTTTCCAACAGCAATTCCTTTTGCTTTATCGTTTGGTTCAATTCCAAGAATATCCCAGTTCTGATTTTTGCATTCCAAAAGAAAATCTCCAGTTCCTGCTCCGATGTCTAAAATTCTTCCTTTAACAGGTTGGTAAGAATTTATCAATTTAACTTTATCACGAATGGCTTTTCTTTTGATGAAATGATACATTTTTTCAAACAACGTACGTTTTCCATCGGTGTGCGAAATATAATCTTCAAATTCGTAATACGAACCTAATTTATCTAAGGTAGGTTGGGGATGTGTTTTTAAAATCTGATATTCCTCATTTAACAACAAGGAAAAAGATTCTCCAGAAACTGAAAAATCTTTAACGGAAATAAAACTTTTATCTTCTAAAAAATTCATTTATTTTAATTTTATGCGAAAGGCTTATTTTAATGGGGTTGACAAGGTTGTTTCACGTGAAACATTTTTACTGAACACTAAAAACTGAACACTGTTCACTTTCTTATCTTCCCATGTATATTAACAACACCGAAATATCACTTGGCGAAACTCCACTAATACGAGAAGCTTGTGCGATAGTTCGTGGTCGAATTTTATTTAATTTTTGTTTGGCTTCAATTGAAATGGATTGGATTTTATCGAAATTGAAATTATCCGGAATAATCATATCTTCTAAACGAGTTAGTTTATCTGCATTATTTTTTTCCTTTTCAATATAACCCGAATATTTCACTTGAATTTCGGCTTGCTCAACCACTTCTTGATCTAAATCATGTTCTTCGATATAAGCTGCCACTTTTTTGAATTTTCTAAAATCTTCCAAATCCAATTGGGGACGAGAGAACACTTTAAACATTTTATCAGGTTGACTCATCGGAGCAGAACCTTTAGCTTCTAAAATTGGATTTGCTTCTTCTGGTTTTAAACTTGTTTCTCTAAAGAAATTCACCATCGCATCCGATTGTGAGAATTTTTGCTCCATACGAATCAAACGCTCTTCTTTAGCTAAACCAATTTCAAATGCTTTTGGTGTTAATCTAAAATCAGCATTATCTTGACGAAGTAATGTTCTGTATTCGGCACGAGAAGTAAACATACGATAAGGTTCTTCTGTTCCTTTCGTAATTAAGTCGTCAATTAAAACACCAATATACGCTTCATCTCTTTTTAAGATAAATGGTTCTCTGTTCTGAACTTTTAATGCTGCATTAATTCCTGCCATTAAACCTTGAGAGGCCGCTTCTTCGTAACCAGTTGTTCCATTAATTTGCCCTGCGAAATATAAACCTTCCACTAATTTAGTTTCTAAAGTGTGTTGCAATTGCGTAGGAGGGAAGTAATCGTATTCAATAGCATAACCTGGTCGGAAAAATTTCACATTCTCAAATCCTGCCACAGAACGTAAAGCTTTGAACTGAACATCTTCTGGCAATGAAGTTGAAAATCCGTTGATGTAATATTCACAAGTTGTCCAACCTTCTGGTTCTACAAATAATTGATGTCTTTCTTTATCTGCAAAACGATTAATCTTATCTTCAATCGATGGACAATATCTCGGACCTAAACTTTTGATTCTTCCATTAAACATTGGACTTCTATCAAAACCTTCACGTAAAATATCATGCACTTCCAATGAAGTATACGACATCCAACAAGAACGTTGTGTTTTTAATGGAGCGGTCAAATTAGAATACGAAAACTTTTCTGGATGTTCGTCACCAGGTTGCTCTACCATTTTGGAAAAATCTAAAGAACGACCATCTACACGAGGAGGTGTTCCGGTTTTCATTCTTCCTGATTCGAAACCTAACTTCACTAAATCTTCTGTGATTCCAAATGAAGCACTTTCACCTGCGCGACCACCACCAAATTGTTTATCACCAATATGAATCAAACCATTCAAAAAAGTTCCGTTTGTCAACACAACCGACTTAGCTTTAATTTCGACTCCAAGAGAAGTTTTCACTCCTACAATCTTTCCGTTCTCTGATAAAATTCCGGCAACCATTTCTTGGTAGAAATCCAAGTTCGGAGTATTCTCCAACATCGATCTCCATTCATCCGAAAAACGCATTCTGTCCGATTGTACTCTTGGCGACCACATCGCTGGTCCTTTTGATTTATTCAACATCTTGAATTGGATTGCGGTCTTATCTGAAACAATTCCAGAGTATCCACCCAAGGCATCAATCTCACGCACGATTTGTCCTTTTGCAATTCCTCCCATAGCAGGATTACACGACATTTGTGCAATGTTTTGAAGATTCATTGTCACCAAAAGCGTAGAACACCCCATGTTAGCAGCAGCAGCAGCAGCTTCACAACCAGCGTGACCAGCACCCACAACAATTACATCATATTGATTTAAAAACATCTTCTATAAATATTATGTTCCACGTGAAACATTTAAAAAAATTCTAGTTTATAAGCTTAATGTTCCACGTGAAACATTTGCATTTTTTCTTCTTCTTTCGAACGCATTAAAGCTTCGTCTTTTGGAGACTTATCTTTGTAACCACAATAATGTAAAACACCATGTGATAATACACGTTTTAATTCCTCTTCAAAAGAAACCTTGAAATCATTCGCATTATCCTTAACTCGTTCCACCGAAACAAAAATATCGCCTTGTATTAAATTTCCTACTGTGTAATCAAAGCTAATAATGTCAGTTAAAGTGTCATGATCTAAGTATTCTACATTGATTTTATGCAGATATTCGTCATCACAAAAGATATAATTGATTTCACCCTCGTTAAATCCTTCGGATTCGATAATGCGTGAAATCCAATCTTCGTATTGCGCTTCGTTTTCTAGTTCGAAATCTGTTTCGTAATTAAAACTAATCATTGCCTTTAAAATAGTTTTGAACCTTCTGGTTAAAATTGGGTTGCAAAGGTAAGCTTTGTCTGTTTAATATTTCAACACTATTCAGATAATCTTTTAATTCCTTAGAAAGTGGAGTAGAGGAACCGTTATAATTCTTATCATTACTTTTAGACTGACGCTTGGTGTCTTCTCCTTGTTGCTGAATCGCCTTTTCTAATTTTAAAAGTTCGTGTTTTAAATTCAACATCTTTTGCAACGTCTCATTTTTGAATCCTTTATTGATTAATTGCTTTTCGATATCTTTCATTTGATTCAAAGCACTCTGACCTTGACCCGTCATGCCTTCTTTTTCTAATGCTTTTTGCAAAGCATCACGAAGTTGTCTTTGCTCTTTTAAAATCTCTAAAACTTTACCAGCATTACCTTCTGAACCATTTTCGCCATCTTCACCATTCTCACCAGATTGTCCTTTTTGCTTTCCTTCACCAGGTTTTTCGCCGGGTTTATCTCCAGGTTTATCTCCAGGTTTTTCACCGGGTTTCATACCGTCTTTCATTTTTTCACCCAAGCCTTCTTGTTGTTTGATGATATCTGGTAACTGCATTCCTTTACCGCCACCAGGTTTTGGCTTACCTTTTCCAGAACCCTGACCTTGCATATCCATATTCATTTCGCTTTGAACATTGCTAAGATAATCCGCCAAACGGTTAGCCGAAGTTAGAACATATTGTTGATGTGAAGCTCCTTTTTGAATGTTGTTATCCGCTAAAGTTTCTAAAGTCTTGTCTAAATTATAATGGATTTCTCCGACTTCATTCAGAATGGTTTCAGTAATTTTAGGATTACGTAAAGCTACAGCAAACAAACTATCATCAACATGTTTAAATTGTAATTTTAAATCTTGTTGCTTTTTTAAAACTTTGTTCAATTGCAAAGAACGTGTTTGTGTTGTATTCGTAGTCTTAATTAAAGTCTCTTCGTCAAATGAAAATGCTAATAAATTATCTAGAATTTGACGTAACAATTTAGCATCTTCTTTCATTTGTTCCATATCGCCTGATTGCATAGATTGAGACATTTTCTGACTCATCTGTTTCATTTTAGCGGCTGCTGATTTTTGCTTTGGTTTTGCTTTCTGTTGGTTTTGCTTTTGCAATTCTTCAGAAGCTTTTTCCAAATCTTTCTTCACATCTTCTTGATCATTCTTATCAGTAGGAATATCCATCGGAGCTTTTAACTCTTTATTTTCTTTGTCTAAATCTTGAAGCTCTTTTTGAATATCATCAAATTCTTTATTTATCGCATCTTGATTTTCTTTATTATTCTCCTTATTGTTGTCCGCTAATTTATCTTCCTTGTCAGCAAGTTTATCTAATTTATCTGCAATTTGTTCTGCTTTCTTTTCAACATAGAAACGTTTAGTTAACTCGACTAATTGCTCTAAATTCTGTTGTTGATTTTTAGCATTCTGTTTTAACTTGTCTGCTTTGTCAAATAGTTGATCTTTTTCTAATTTCTTAGAAAGCTCTTCTAATTCTTTCAATAACTTTTCGTTTTTCTCCGCTTGCTTTTCAGCTTCTTCTAAACGACGTAATAACTCTTCTTTGTCTTTATCTTGTGTTTTTGGATTGAATTCTTCCAAATTCTCCGTTAACTTTTTAGTGAATTCTTTCATCATTTCGTCTTGTTGTTTTTGACGATTGATAAAATCTTCGACTTTCTTTTGATCTTTGAAATCTAAATTAGATTTCTCTTTATTCATTTTTTGAAGTTTGTCCAATTCTGAAAGTTGCTTCTCTTGATTTTGAAGCGATTTTTCTAAACTATTGATGTTTTCACTCTGCTCTTGCAGTTGTTTGTCTTCTTTTTGAGTATCTGTAAGCTCATAATGAAGAAAAACAGAAGATTTTGAGCTTTTAAAATTGTTAACTACATCATTATCAAATACTTCAAAGTAATATTCGTAATTTACACCTTGCTCAATTGATAAACCATTAGGAAACGAATAAATAAATTGGTCAACGGCTTGTTTATTAATGGCTAAATTCGCTTTTCGAACTGCGTTTGGATTTCCTTTCGGATAAAAAACAACTTGTAACTTCGATAAACCATGATCATCGGCAACTTGACCAATCATTATTTTTGATTTTAATTTTAATGAATCTGGCGCAATTTGAACTGAAATTGTTGGATATTGATCTTTAATCGTTGCAATTTGATACGACAATTTTTCAAACTCGTTGATGTTTTTGTTCGATGTAATTACTTCGTAATTCAAATTATCGGTAATTCTTCTTGAAAGCGAAAAGTTATTTTCTTTATTAGCAAAAAAACTTACTTGGTTATTCGATTTGAAACTAACCTTATCGGTTGCCAAAGCGTTAATTCTCCAATTCACAACCGTTCCTTCAGGAACTACAGCATTTCCTGTTCCTTGAATAACTTCTGCTTTTTTACCTAAATAAGAAGGATATTGCAACACCATTTCAAAGTTGGCAATCGTAGGAACATCAACCACATTAATCTGATATTCTTTGGAATTTAATCCATTAGCTAGAAGTGAAAAAGTAACGTCTTTTGATACTTTTGAAAACGTATATTCAAAAACTCCTGGTTTAGTACTTTGTAAAAAATATACTTCATCACCGATTTGAATGGCGATATTCTCTGGCATTACTTTTCCTTGCGTTTTCACTTGAAGTAC
The DNA here is from genome assembly GCF_002422095.1 of Flavobacterium sp. UBA6195. GTDB lineage: Bacteria > Bacteroidota > Bacteroidia > Flavobacteriales > Flavobacteriaceae > Flavobacterium. Next base: position 19,918 of record NZ_DITB01000052.1, on the reverse strand, counting down.
AAAATCAGAATTCTGTTGTGCGGTTAATGATTTATTCAACACCACAAATTCAAACGGAGCTGGTGGAGCGAATTTCGTTTCATAATTTAACACACGAGTAAAACTTTTCGATATGATTTCAGAATTTCCGGTAACGAAAAACAAGATCAATAATAGAATTGGAATAATCGCATAAGGTAAAAACTTCTTGTTCTTAGCAAAATTAACCGCATTTGAAAACGGAATCGGTTGTAACGAAGCTGCTTTTTGTTCGATAGAAGCCGCTAATAATTCCGAAGTTTGACTTTGATTGGCCAATTGTAAAAAGTTCAACAACTTGTCTTGCACTTCCGAAAAATGATTTCCTATGATTTCTGATGCTTGTTCGTAATTGATTCCTTGTTGTAATTTGAATAATTTAAACAGTGGAAAAGCGATGAATCGAATCAATAAAAACGATTCTACACCAACGAACAACCAGAACAAAATGGTTCTTCCTGAAGTGGATAACCATAAAAAGTATTCAATCAATAAGGTAAAAATGAAATACAACAAGCCCAACCCGATGAAAAGAATGACTCCTTTTATCAGTTCGTTGGTGTAAAATTTTTTGATAAACCCTTCGAGCTTATCGAAAATAATGCTTTTTGCTTCCAAAATTGTTGATATACTGTTTATAACCGATAAAAATACAACATGTTTCTAGATTTGTCAATAGGTTTTTAGTGAAACTTAACATTTGTAGCTTTGGATTGTTAATAAACTAATTATTTTCTAAAATCTAAATTCTAACTTCTAAATTGGAATCGTATCTTTGCACAACACTTCGACAAGCTCAGTGTGACAATAAAGAAAAATAAAAATAAAATGTCAAAACAAGTTAGAGTAAGATTTGCACCAAGTCCGACTGGACCCTTGCATATTGGTGGTGTTCGTACCGCTTTATTCAATTATTTATTTGCCAAAAAACATGGTGGTACTTTCTATTTACGAATTGAAGATACCGATCAAACGCGTTTTGTACCAGGAGCAGAAGCTTATATTTTTGAAACTTTAGAATGGTTAGGAATTGCGCCAGATGAAACTGTAGGAAAGAATGAAAAATTTGGACCTTATCGTCAAAGTGAACGTAAAGCAATGTACCAACAATATGCGGACCAATTAATTAATTCGGGTTGGGCATATTATGCTTTTGATACGGCTGAAAGTTTAGATACGATGCGAAAAGAAGCTGAAGCCAATGGAAAAACGTTTATTTACAATCATTCGGTAAGAGAGCAATTGGATAACTCGTTGACGGTTTCACGTGAAAAAGTGGAGGAGAGAATTGTAAATGGTGAGCATTATGTTATCCGTTTTAAAACACCTGTGAATGAAATTTTAGAATTAAAAGACATCATTCGTGGCGATATTAAATTTGATACGAATTTATTAGATGATAAAGTATTATTCAAATCGGATGGAATGCCAACCTATCATTTAGCAAATATTGTAGATGACCATTTAATGGAAACTTCTCATGTAATTCGTGGAGAAGAATGGTTACCAAGTTTGCCTTTACATCATTTGTTATACAAAGCTTTTGGTTGGAACGCTCCAGAATTTGCGCATTTACCATTGATTTTAAAACCAATTGGAAACGGAAAATTATCAAAACGCGATGGTGATAAAATGGGATTCCCTGTATTTCCTTTGGAATGGAAAACAGAAGAAGGAATTTCATCTGGTTACAGAGAAAACGGATTTTTCCCAGAAGCGGTTATTAACTTCTTAGCGTTATTAGGTTGGAATGACGGAACCGAACAAGAGATTTTCTCATTAGAAGAATTAGTACAAAAATTCGATTTAAACCGCATTCACAAAGCAGGAGCGAAGTTTGATCCAGAGAAAAACAAATGGTTCAATCATCAGTATTTACAAAAGCAAAGTGATGCAAGTTTAGCAGAAAGCTTTAAAACTATCTTAGATAAAAAAGGAATTTCTACTTCATTAGATGTAACTAAGATTGTATCGATGATTAAAGAAAGAGCTAATTTCGTAACCGAATTTTGGGATTTAGCGGATTATTTCTTTGAAGCACCAACAACTTACGATGAAAAAGCAGCTAAAAACTGGAAAGAGGAAACACCAGGTTTAATGCAACAAGTGATTTCTGAATTAAATAAAATAGAAGATTTTACTTCTGCTAACATCGAAACCTTATTAAAAGAATGGATGACCGCTAACGAAATTGGAATGGGGAAAGTAATGCAACCGTTGCGATTGAGTTTAGTAGGAGCACTTAAAGGGCCACATTTATTCGACATTATCGAAATGATAGGAAAAGCCGAAACGGTAAAAAGATTAGAAAAAGCAATTGCTAGTTTATAAAAGAAAAGCCCTGAAAATTCAGGGTTTTTTTGTAACTTTTCGAAATAAATAGCGTATAACTAATAATTTAACTTAAACTATAAATTATGGATTTTATTACATTTCCTTTTCTATTCATTGGACTAGTTGTCCTTTTTTCGTCATTCTTTACCGTAAAACAGCAAACTGTAGTAGTTGTAGAACGATTTGGAAAATTTCAAAGCCTTAGAAATTCAGGTTTACAAATTAAAATTCCTGTGGTTGATAGAATTGCAGGTCGCGTTAATTTAAGAATTCAACAATTAGATGTTATCATCGAAACTAAAACGAAAGATAACGTATTCGTTAAAATGAAAGTTTCGGTACAGTTTAAAGTATTACAAGAAAAAGCATACGAAGCGTTTTATAAATTAGAATATCCTCATGACCAAATTACTTCTTATGTGTTTGACGTAGTGCGTGCCGAAGTTCCAAAATTAAAATTAGATGATGTTTTCGAAAGAAAAGATGACATTGCAATTGCAGTAAAACGTGAGTTAAACGAAGCGATGACAACTTATGGTTATGACATCATCAACACGTTAATTACTGATATTGATCCAGATATTCAAGTTAAAAATGCGATGAACCGTATTAACGCGGCGGATCGTGAAAAAACAGCTGCAGAATACGAAGCAGAAGCTGGAAGAATCAGAATTGTAGCAAAAGCCAAAGCAGAAGCAGAAAGTAAAAGACTTCAAGGTCAAGGTATTGCCGACCAAAGAAGAGAAATTGCTCGTGGTTTAGTAGAATCGGTTGATGTATTAAACAAAGTGGGAATTAATTCTCAAGAAGCTTCGGCTTTAATTGTAGTAACACAACATTACGATACGTTACAAGCAATTGGTGCAGATGCCAATAGTAATTTAATTTTATTACCAAATTCGCCTCAAGCAGGTAGCGATATGTTGAACAACATGGTAGCAAGTTTTACAGCAAGTAACCAAGTAGGTGAAGCCATGAAAAATGCACACAAAACGAAAAAGGTAAATAAGAAAGATGCTTCAAACGAAAATTTCGGAATTGAAAATTCAGAAGAAGTATAAAGATGCTGAAATAAATTCAGCATGACAAAAATGAAAACCATCAATTTTTAATTGGTGGTTTTTTTGTAACCAAATGTTAGAAATCTACAAATTCCGTGATAATTTTTTAAAAGCAGTTGCAAGAAGAGAAAATCAGAATAAAATTACTTGGATTTTATATTAAAATTAAAATAAAGCGATTTTAGACACTTTTAATACTAAAGATGTAAAAACACTTTAGCTAAAAAAGTTTTTTTCTTACAATTAATTTATGAAAGTCACTTTTTTAAGTTTTTAATTATTAAAAATTTTATTTTAATAGTTTTTATTAATGATAATAAAAAAAGATTGAAAACAAATAAAGTATTGATGTAGTTTATTTTAATAAAATAGAAATAAAAAAACCTGCAAAAAAAATTTGCAGGTTTAAATTATTTAAAAAATCTCGACTTCGCTCGATTTGACAAAAATCGAAATTTTTATTGTTCTGAAATTTTTGCCCAAGTATCTCTAAGTCCAACTGTTTTGTTAAAAACTAATTTTTCAGCTGTTGAATCTCTATCTACACAGAAATAGCCTAAACGTTGGAATTGGAAATGATCTAATTCTTTTGAAGTAACCAAACTTGGTTCTACATAACCTGTAATTACTTTTAATGAATTTGGATTAATGTATTCTTTAAAATCAACTTCTTTGTCTTTATCTGGACTTTCGTTAGTGAATAATCTGTCATAAATTCGAACTTCTGCTTCTTTTGCATGAGTAATCGAAACCCAATGAATGGTTCCTTTTACTTTTCTTTGACTCGCTTCTGTTCCACTTCCTGATTTAGAATCTACATCATAAGTAGCGTGAATTTCGGTAATATTTCCGTTTTCATCTTTTACAACTGATTCTCCTTTAATGATATACGCATTTTTTAAACGTACTTCAGTTCCTAAAGTTAAACGGAAAAATTTCTTGTGTGCTTCTTCTTGAAAATCTTCTCTTTCGATATATAATTCTTTAGAAAACGGCACTTTTCTGTAAGTCATTACTTCTTCTTCAGGATTATTTTCAGCTTCTAACCATTCTTCTTGACCTTCTGGATAATTCGTAATTACTAATTTGACTGGATCTAAAACTGCCATTACACGAGGTGCAATTTTGTTCAAATCTTCACGAACACAGAATTCTAAAAGCGAAACATCAATCAAATTATCACGTTTTGCAATTCCGATAGTTTTAGCAAAATTTCGGATAGAGGCCGGCGTATAACCGCGTCTTCTCATCCCTGAAATCGTTGACATTCTTGGGTCATCCCAACCTGTAACATGTTTTTCTTCAACTAATTGCAATAATTTACGTTTAGAAACAACAGTATGTGATAAATTTCTACGTGCAAATTCTCTTTGCTTTGGACGTACCTTAGTTGGATCATAAATTTGATTCAAAAACCAATCATATAATTCACGGTGAGGTAAGAATTCTAACGTACAAAATGAATGCGAAATTTGCTCTAAATAGTCACTTTCACCATGAGCCCAGTCGTACATTGGATAAATACACCAATCGTTTCCTGTTCTGTGGTGATGTGCGTGCATGATACGGTAAATGATTGGATCACGCATCAACATATTATTAGCGCCCATCGAAATTTTAGCACGTAAAACGTGAGTTCCTTTTTCGAATTCTCCGTTTTTCATTCGTGTAAATAAATCTAAATTCTCCTCGATAGAACGATTTCTGTAAGGAGAATCGGTTCCAGGAGTAGTTGGCGTACCTTTTTGTTTTGCCATTTCTTCCGAAGTTTGGCTATCCACATACGCTTTATCCTTTTTGATTAATTCCACTGCCCAATCATACAATTGTTGAAAGTAATCAGAAGCATAACATTCTTTGTCCCATTTAAAACCCAACCATTCTACATCGCGCTTGATAGCATCTACATATTCTTGCTCTTCTTTTGATGGATTGGTATCGTCGAAACGAAGGTTTACTGGCGCATTGTAATCGATTCCTAGACCGAAATTTAAGCAAATAGCACTCGCATGACCTACATGCAAATACCCATTTGGTTCTGGTGGAAAACGAAAACGTAATTTATCTGCTGACAAACCATTTTTTAAATCTTCTTCAATGATTTGTTCTATAAAATTCAATGATTTTTCTTCTGTTGACATAGTATCAAAAATTTATGCAAAGATATATAAAGTTTCATGGTTTAATACCTTAAAAATGGCTAAAAATTGGTAAATTTGGTATATAATAAAAGAAAAAATGGGAACTATTAAATTACAAAATATTAGAACTTTTTCATACCACGGGTGCTTAGTAGAAGAAGCAAAAATTGGTTCAGATTACCGCGTAGATTTAGAAATTAAAACCGATTTACGCAAATCATCTCAAACCGATGAATTAGCGGATACCGTTGATTATGTACATTTAAACAAAATTGTGGTAGAAGAAATGGCGATTCGTTCTAAATTATTAGAACATGTTGCTCAACGCATTATCACAAGATGTTTTGCGGAAATTCCATCAATTTCTCGAATAAAATTAGCAGTTTCGAAATTGAATCCTCCTATTGGTGGCGATGTAGAATCGGTTACAATAGAAATGGAAGAGTTTAGAAATTAAAAAAAGAATCGGAATTAACATCCGATTCTTTTTTTAGATACTGAAACAAGTTCAGTATGACACAATAAGACTTTTTTAATCTATTTTATAAACTCTTTTCTTGTACAAATTACTTGATGCTACAATATGAGCAAGTGCATCTTTGGCTAATTCTTCATTCAAAGCAACAGGAATTAATTCGGTATCACTTTTTACTTTGAACTGTAATGGTGTTGCATTTGGATTTAAAATAACAATATCATCTTCTACTCTAAAAGCATAGGTTTCATGGAATAACATAATAGTTCTTCCTTTAGTTTCTTTTGGTAGTTTTAATAAGTTTCTTCCTGGCATTGGCGTTTTAGTTGTGATACCTGATAAAGCTAAAACGGTTGATGGAATATCCATTTGACTTGCTAAATTATCGTAAGTAATTCCTTTTTCAACATTTGGTGCAATAATTAAAGCAGGAATGTGAAATTTATTTACCGGAACTAAATTTTTACCATACGTTCTAGTATTATGATCGGCAATAACAACAAAAATAGTATTCTTAAAATAGGCTTCTTTTTTGGCTAATTCGAAAAATTTTCCAATTGAAAAATCGGCATATTTCATCGCATTATGAACTGTATTTTTAGGTTGTTCGTAAAGTTGAATTCTACCATCAGGAAATTCAAAAGGTTCGTGATTTGAAGTAGAAAACATCAAAGAAAAGAACGGTTTGTTTCCAAGATTTTTATAATATTCATTGGCTTTCACTGCTAAATCTTCATCACAATAACCCCAAGTTCCTTTCATGGCATATTTCTTTCCATCTTTATCGAAATCTGTTTCATCTATGATGTTTTTAAAACCATTTCCATTGAAAAAAGAAGCCATATTATCAAAATTTGCCATTCCACCATAAATGAAACTCGTATCGTAATTTTGACGACCAAAAGCATCTGCTAGCGTAAAAAAGCCTTGTTGAGAACCGCCTAATTTCACAATACTTTCTGACGGATTAGGTAAAAATCCAGCGGTTACTTGCTCAATTCCTCTTACACTTCGAGTTCCGGTACAATATAAATTGGTAAATAATAACCCTTCTTTTGATAATTTATCTAATTCGGGTGTTAAAGGTAAACCGTTTAAACATCCCACATATTCAGCTCCTAGACTTTCTTGTAAAAAGATTACCACGTTGTATTTTGGTTGTGGAGCATCTGGTTTTTGAAGATGTAAAAAAGGAACTTCACCTGGAATAAATTGGGAAACATCCATGTATTTTTTTACACGAGTATAAGCTTCCAATTCGTCCATTTTACCGTATTTCTTAACATCACCTTCATTCTTCATCGAATAAGCTGCAAATGCAACCGTGTAAAGCGAATTTAATCCCAATGAGTTCGTCATTTGATCCGAACAAAAGATGGCATTACTAGCATTTATAGGACGTTTAGAAGTTAAACTACCTCTAGCTCCAAAAAACAAAAAGAAAGCAACTACAGGGAATAAAATAAGCTTTGTTTTGTAAGCACTTTCAATTGGATAAAATATTTTTTTACCGTGTTTAAAAGCAAAAAACAAAGCAATTCCAAGTAAAATAGTAGTGATGATTAAAGAAGGTAAATAACTTTTTAACAGCGTTCCTACTACTTCTTTAGGATAAATTAAATAATCTAAAAATAAACGATTTGGACGTGTATCGTATTGATTGATAAAATCTAATGTTGATAACTCCATTAACAGAAACAAAAACAAAAAGAAGATAAAGTAAAAGTTGAAGAACTTTTTGAAGTGTTTTAAAATCGAATCTGGAAGTAATGAAATTAAAACTGCTGGTAAAAAAGCGATGTAACTCATAAGAATTAAATCGAAACGAAGACCGATTAGGAACAATTGTCCATAGTTTGGATTCTCCACAACACGTTCTTTGAATACAAAAAACAAAAGAATTCTACTAATAGTGGTTATAGATAAACCGATTAAGAAAAAACTAAATATAGGTTTTAAGTAACGTAAATTCTTCATAATTAATCAACTATTTGTTTTGCACAAAATTAAACTTTAAAACTAAATATTTGTACTTAATAAATGCTTAATATTTTTGGAAAAGAGGAAATAAAATGTAAATTTGCAGTCCGTTCAACTAATGGCGTCGTGGCCGAGCGGCTAGGCAGCGGTCTGCAAAACCGTCTACCCCGGTTCGAATCCGGGCGATGCCTCTAAAGAGTTACTAGAAATAGTAGCTCTTTTTTTTATCTAATTTTTAAAAAAAATTAATTAAAGATACTCCGGGCGATGCCTCTAAAACCTTCTAAGAAATTAGAAGGTTTTTTTATTGGAAATTTTTAGGTGAAATTAATTAAAGATATTCCAGACGGTGCCTCTAAAACCTAAGTTTTTTTAGGTTTTATATGTTTTGATTTTTAGTAAATATTATTCAGTTACAGTTGTATCAGGTAATAACTTATTCGTTATCATTTCTTTTTCTTTAGGGAAGAAACCTTGTAGGATAAAAAACAATCCAAAAATAGAGATAACTAAACTGATTACTCTTTTAATTTTATAGATGTTTGCTGGAATTAATTTATGTTTCAACTGTTTTGCTAATAGAATTTTAGCAATATCAAAAGCTAAATAAAATGCTAAAATTGCGGCAAAAAATATTGAAATTCTTGAAGTATTCATTTCCATTTGTGGGCCGTAGGTAATGATAATCATCATCCAAAAACCTAGTACTCCAATGTTAATAAAATTCAATAAAAATCCTTTAAAAAACAATGCAAAGTAATTCTTTTTAGGAATATTATCATCGTCTTGTTCTTCCTCTTGTTGTCTTTTTAAATTACGTTTCAACATAATAAAAGAGGTTAAACCGTAAATCAACATGATAATTCCACCAATAATAAACAAAGTCGGATTATCTTTTAATTGTTCAAGTAGTTGATTGGTACTTAAATATGCAATCAAAATAAAGATAATATCACCAAAAACAATTCCTAAGTCAAAAACAAAAGCAGCTCTAAACCCTTTAGTAATACTAGTTTCAAGTAATACAAAAAAACCAGGACCAATTGAAAAAGCTAACAAAAGTCCCCAAGGAATTGCGGTAAGTATATCGTGTAAGTACAAGTGTTCAGTATTCAGTTATTAGTGTTCAGTGCATTTAATAAAATACGAATTTACGAAAAAATCTGCCAACTAAAAACTCCCGATAGCTATCGGGACTGATTACTATTATTTCGCTTGTTCAATTGTTCCTCCAGCGATTTTCTTTTCGTTGATTTGTTTTGGTTTTCCATAGATTATAATTTCACCACCAGCTCTTGTTTTAGCATCTACTAAATCTGTTGCATGCACGTGAGCCATACCACCAGCGTTTACCGTAACTACTGTTTGTTCTGTTTTACAATCTTGACCATCGTATTTTCCACCCGAATTCGATACAATATCTTGATTTTTTACTGTTCCTTTAGTAGTAACAATACTTCCTTGTGAAACACGAACTTGTAAACGATCCGCTTGTAAATTAGTTAGTTTAATTTCTGAACCTTCTTTACAAATGATATCAAAATTAATGGCAGAAATTTCATCTTTAGAAGCAACTCTACTTCCTTCATTAGCTTCAACTGCATCTAATTTTTTAAAGTAAACCGTAGCCGAAACATCGTCACCACTTAACATTTTAGTTAATGGCATTCTAATTTTTAATTCGCCATTTTTATTTACTAATTCTACTTCTTGTGAATTTGCTCCAGTTAAAACTATTTTGTTTTCAGATGAAGCTACTAAGTTGACATCAATTTTATCAAAAGCGGTTACTTTGGTAAAATCACCAACATTTTTTTCGGTTTGTGCTATTCCAAATGAAAAAATGGAACAAGTTATAAAGGTTAAAAATGTGTTTTTCATATGTTTTTAATTTATTTAAAGTAATAAAAAATATATACTGATGCTATAATTATTGATTCTAAAAGGTTTAAAATCAATCTATTTTTGATTAAAATTTTAAAAAAATAATCAAGGAAAAGTAAAATAACTATAACAATTAAAAATTGGAGTTTTAATTTAAAAACTTCATAAAAAGAAATTGTATTAAAATTAAACTCTTGCCAAATTAAACGTATCGTGATTACAAAAAGTAATAAAGAAATAACACTAAAAACTGAAATATTCTTTTTTATAAATTCGATTACTTTCATCTTATTATGAGATTTAGCTTCGCTGAACTTACGTTTCTCCTTACGTCGAAATGACAACTTTATGTCTAACTATTCACTAATTACTTTTCACTTATCACTAAAACTACTCTCTCTTTCTCAAATAATGAAAATCCAATTGTTTTTTCACTAAATCGGCATTTTTTACTTTAACGTAAACTTCATCGCCTAATTGTATGATATTTTTAGAAACTTCACCTATTAATGCATATTGTTTGTCATCAAAGGTGTAATAATCATCTCTAATTTCACGAATTCTAACCATTCCTTCACATTTGTTTTCGATGATTTCTACATAAATTCCCCATTCGGTTACACCAGAAACTACACCTAAAAACTCTTGATCTTTGTGATCTTGCATGTATTTTACTTGCATGTATTTCACAGAATCACGTTCGGCTTGAGCGGCTAAAGCTTCCATTTGTGAAGAATGTTGGCATTTTTCTTCGTAATCTTCTTCACTTACGCTTTTTCCACCGTCTATGTAATGTTGTATCAAACGGTGTGCCATAACATCTGGATAACGACGAATTGGCGAAGTAAAATGACTATAATAATCAAATGCTAATCCGTAGTGACCAATATTTTCAGTTGAATAAGCAGCCTTACTCATACTTCGAATGGTAAGTGTATCAACCAAATTTTGTTCTTTTTTACCAACAACTTCTGAAAGTAAATTATTCAACGAATTCGAAATATCTTTTTTAGATTTGAAATTAATCGAATAACCAAACTTAGCAATCACAGTTTGAAGATTGATTAATTTATCTTCATTTGGTTCATCGTGAATTCTGTAAATGAAAGTTTTCTTTTGTTTCCCAATGAATTCTGCTACTTTTCTATTCGCTAACAACATGAATTCTTCAATCAAATGATTTGCATCTTTACTTTGTTTGAAGTACACTCCAATTGGTTCCGCCTCTTCATTTAAATTGAATTTTACTTCTACTTTATCAAACGAAATTGCGCCAGCTGCCATTCTTTTTCTACGAAGAATTTTTGCTAATTCATCCATTTTTAAAGTAGCATCTACAATTGGTTTTGGAACACTATATTCACTTCCAGTTAATGAAATTTCCGCTGGAATAACATCAGATTTTGTTTCGATGATACTCTGAGCTTCTTCATACGCAAAACGTTGATCAGAATACGTTACGGTTCTTCCAAACCATGCATCTAAAACTTCTGCTTTATTATTCAGTTGAAAAACCGCTGAAAACGTATATTTTTCTTCATGAGGGCGAAGTGAACAAGCAAAGTTAGATAATACTTCTGGAAGCATTGGAACTACTCGATCTACCAAATACACTGAAGTCGCTCTTTTATACGCTTCATCATCTAAAATAGTTCCTTCTTGTAAATAATGTGAAACATCGGCAATATGAACTCCGATTTCATAATTTCCATTTTCTAAAACCTGAAACGATAACGCATCATCAAAATCTTTAGCATCTTTAGGGTCAATCGTAAAGGTTAAAACATCACGCATATCGCGACGTTTTTTAATTTCTTCTTCAGTTATTGAAGTATCAATTTTATTAGCATACGCTTCCACTTCAATTGGAAAATCATACGGTAAACCATATTCAGCTAAAATGGCGTGAATTTCTGTATTGTGTTCGCCTGGTTTTCCTAAAACTTTTATCACGGAACCAAAAGGAGAATCCGCTTTTTTAGGCCAATCTTCTAAAGTTACTAAAACAACATCACCATGTTCAGCATCACCAATTTTATTTTTTGGGATGAAAATATCAGTATACATTTTAGCATTAGCAGTCGTTACAAAAGCAAAGTTTTTTTGAATATCAATAACGCCAACAAACTCTGTTTTTTTACGTTCTAAAATTTCTAAAACTTCAGCTTCTGGTTTACGGGAACTTCTTCTATTGTAAATATAAGCTTTCACTTTATCACCATCTAAAGCATGATTTAAGTTAATAAACGGTATAAAAACATCGTCTTCTAATTCGTCACAAACAAAGTAACCTGTTTTACGAGAAGTCATATCAACAATTCCTTCGTAATATTCAGCTTTGGAAATAATTTGATATTTTCCAATTTCCGTTTCGTGAATTTTATCTTGTGCTTTTAGAATTTTTAAATCTCTAATTATTTCGTTTCGGCTTTTAGTATCGCTTAATTCTAAAACGGCAGCTATTTGTTTGTAATTAAAAGATTTAGAAGGTTCTCTTGAAAGTATTTTAAATATTTGTGCAGTAAAATCTTTTGGTTTCTTTCCTAATTTTTTTGGTTTCTTACTCATTGTATCATTTTCAATTATTGCTGAAAGTTACGAAATTGTTATAAGTAATTAGTAAGAGAAGCTCAGTTTTAATGAAAAAATAACTTTTCGTATATTTGTTATCTAACGAAAAATGTAAAAGATATGAATGATTTTGTAGTAGTTGCTATTTTTAACAACCAGAAAGAAACCATGAAATTAAGAAGTGTATTGGAACGAAAAAAAATTCCATACATTATTCAAGATGAAACTGTAGTATCGGTTGATCCATTGCAAAGTATTGGTTTTGGAAACATTACTTTGAAAGTTGAAGAACAAAATGTTGATAAAGTAAAAAAGATACTTATCGACAATAAAAAAGAAAAATTAATTGTTCAATAAAAAACTAGGATTTACTTATTGTGAATCCTTTTTTATTTCATCACATGGAAAACTTTATAACCGTTGCTATTTTTAACTACCAACACGAAACTTTAATTATTAAAAATTTATTAGAGCAAGAAGGTATTGCTTACTTTTTTGAAAACGAAACTATCGTTGGAATTAATCCATTCGCTACAATAGCTTACGGCGGAATCAAATTAAAAGTACATCCAAACGATGAAGCAACCGTAAAAGAAATTCTTAAAAAACTAAATGAAGACGATCATTTAAAAATTGTTTAGCTTTTTAAAAGTCGAAAGTTTTCAACATATATTAAAAACAACAAAAAATATTTTTATTTAAATTTAAATTTATGATGGTTATTATAGCGTGTTAATATGTGGAATAAGTTTTTTAAGAAATCCATTTTTTAAAAGTTATTCTTAGTTATACAAACTAATTAACATTGCTAATTTTATTTAATGAATTGAAAATCTGAGTTATTTTAATTTTTAATTTCTACTTATTAACAACTGTTGAAATTAAATTTCAGTATAAAATTGTAAATAAGTTTACTTGTTAATTTATGTTAATAACCTGTGAATTTATATTGATAATTTTTCAACAAAAAATAATAACTCTGCTTGATTTTTTCATTTCAATTTTGGATTAAGAAATTTTTCTTTACAACCTAAAAAAACTTCTAAATTTCTATCCAAAGTTGTTAACAATGAGTGTTAATTTAATATTAACTGATTTTCAACGATTTACATTCAGAAGTTAACAAATCGTATTTTTAAGGTTAGCTTATTGTATAATTCTCTGATTTTAAACGAAATGATTAAAAAAATATCAAAACCAGAATCATATTATTATTACTTCTATTTCTTTAGTACTTTTGCATATACAAAACACACAACAACTTATGAAAATTTCAATTGGAAATGACCACGCTGGTCCAGATTATAAAAAAGCTATTGTTGAATTCTTAGAAGAAAAAGGGCACATCATTTTTAATCACGGAACCGATACTTTTGATAGCGTAGATTATCCGGATTTTGGTCACCCAGTAGCCTACGATGTAGAAAGTAAAAAAGCCGATTTAGGAATCGTAATTTGTGGTTCTGGAAACGGAATTGCTATGACGGTTAACAAGCACCAAGATATTCGTGCCGCTTTATGTTGGACAAAAGAAATTGCTGCTTTAGCACGCCAACATAATGATGCTAATATTATAAGTATTCCTGCTCGATACACTTCTATTCAACAAGCTGTTGAAATGGTAGATACATTTTTAAATACTCCATTTGAAGGCGGAAGACACGCTAATCGTGTGAAAAAAATCGCTTGTAAATAACCAATAATCTTAAAATCAATTCAAATGGAACTCATAAAATTAGATTTGAATTGTATTAAAAACACTTATAAAGTAAGACCATGTGATTCTCACAAAGGAACGCATGGTCATGCTTTGTTAATTGCAGGAAGCTCAGATAAAATGGGCGCAGCGATTATTGCTTCTAAAGCTTGTCTGCGTTCTGGTGTTGGTTTGTTAACCGTTGCTTTTTACCCTGAAAACAAAAATGTTCTTTTCAATTCGATTCCTGAAGCCATGTATGTTAATTCTTGTGTGATGAATGATTTATCTCCTTATCAAGCTATTGGAATTGGTCCCGGAATTGGCGTAGATGAAATCAGTCTACAATACATTTACGAATTATATAAAAATAAACTTCCTGTTGTTTTTGATGCCGATGCCTTGAATTTAATAGCGAAATACAAAATTGATTGGAAAAACTTTAATTTTCCATTTGTGTTAACACCCCATCCAAAAGAATTTGATCGATTATTTGGTGAACATGATTCTGAATCCGAAAGAAGAATTACAGCGATTCAAAAAGCGAAAGAACTAAATTGTGTCATTGTTTTAAAAGGGCACAAAACGTTTATCGCTGACGGAATTCATACTTTTGAAAATACTACCGGAAATTCAGGTTTAGCAAAAGGAGGTTCTGGCGATGCGTTAACCGGAATGATTACTTCATTTTTAGCCCAAGGTTATACAACTTTAGAAGCTACCAAATTAGGCGTTTATCTTCACGGATTAGCTGCCGATATCACACTTCAAACGCAAAGTGAAGAAAGCATGTTAATAACCGATGTTATCGAAAATATAGGTTTAGTTTTTAAACATTTGAATTCCGAAATACAATAAAACAACCTGAAGTATCGCAATAGCATAGAAACTCAAAATAAAAGAAAATTTATTGGTTTTGTGTTTGAAAAGGTACATGCTTACAATTCCTCCAATAGTTCCACCAACGCTAGTCAAAAAAAGTAATTTGAATTCTGAAATTCGTCTTTTATTCTTTTTAGCTTGCCATTTATCGAAGCCAAATGTTAAAAAACAAAGGCTATTAATTACAATTAAATAAATAAATAGTACTTCCAAAAGCTAATAATTTTGTCCAAAGATAGTATTTTAGCAGTTCAATTTTATTTACAATGACCAATATCCAATTCATTCAAAACCAAACTAACATTGCTCCAAAAAGCATTGAAGCTACTATAAAATTACTTTCAGAAGATTGTACGATTCCGTTTATTTCCCGTTACCGAAAAGATCAAACTGGAAATTTAGATGAGGTACAAATCGAAGCCATTTCAAAATTAAACAAACAATTTGATGAAATCATTAAGCGAAAAGAAAGCATTCTAAAATCGATTGAAGAGCAAAATGCGCTTTCACCAGAATTGAAATCCAAAATTGAAAATAGTTTCGATTTACAGGAATTGGAAGATTTCTATTTACCTTATAAAAAGAAGAAAAAAACCAAAGCCGACGTTGCACGCGAAAACGGATTAGAACCATTGGCAAAAATCATTATGAGTCAAAAAAATGACGATATTGAGTTTTTGGCATCGAAATATTTGAATGCCAATGTTAAAAACGAAGACGAAGCCTTACAAGGCGCTCGTGATATTATTGCGGAATGGATTAATGAAAATATCTTTATTCGTAAAAATTTACGCCGTTTGTTCCAACGAAAAGCCGAAATCACAACCAAAGTTGTAAAAACTAAAAAAGACGACGAAGGAGCTCAAAAATTCTCCCAATATTTTGATTGGAACGAACCTATTTCAAAAGCGCCATCACATCGTTTATTAGCCATGTTGCGAGCTGAAGCGGAAGGTTTTGTGAAATTAAATGTTGCAGTTGAAAAAGAAGAAGCCTTAGATTTTATCGAAGAGAATATCATCAAAAATAAAAATTCGGACGCAACCGAACATTTGGAATTAGCGATAAAAGACAGCTACAAACGTTTGTTAGAACCCGCTATTTCAAATGAAACCTTGCAAGAAGCAAAAGCAAAAGCCGATATCAAAGCAATTGATGTGTTTTCCGAAAATTTACGTCAGTTGTTGTTAGCACCACCATTAGGTGAAAAACGAATTTTAGCCATTGACCCAGGTTATAGAACCGGTTGTAAAGTAGTGTGTTTAGATGAAAAAGGAGATTTACTAAACAACGAAACCATTTATCCACATGCGCCACAAAACGACACTGCGATGGCGATGAAAAAAATTCGTTCGATGGTGAATGCGTACAACATTGAAGCGATTTCTATAGGAAATGGAACCGCTTCTCGTGAAACGGAGTTTTTTATCAAAAAAATTGCTTTTGATAAACCGGTTCAAGTTTTTGTAGTTTCTGAAGCGGGTGCATCGGTATATTCTGCGAGTAAAATTGCGAGAGAAGAATTTCCAAATTACGACGTAACGGTTCGTGGTTCGGTTTCTATTGGAAGACGACTTTCTGATCCATTGGCAGAATTGGTGAAAATTGATCCGAAATCTATTGGTGTTGGACAATATCAGCATGATGTGGATCAAACTAGATTGCAATCAGCATTAGATAGTACGGTAATGAGTTGTGTAAATTCAGTTGGAATTAACATCAACACCGCAAGTAAATCGTTGTTGAGTTATGTTTCTGGAATTGGTGAAAAAATGGCTGAAAATATTGTTACCTATCGTTCAGAAAATGGTCCTTTTGAAGATAGAAAACAACTAAAAAAAGTACCACGATTAGGAGAAAAAGCCTACCAACAAGCCGCCGCTTTCATTAGAATTCGCGATGGAAAAAATCCGTTGGACAACTCGGCTGTTCACCCAGAAGCGTATCCCATTGTGGAAAAAATGGCAAAAGATTTAGGCATCAAAACCAATGAATTAATCGCTAATAAAGAAAAAATCGCCCAAATAAAACCAGAAAATTACATCACGGCAGAAATCGGGATTTTAACCTTAAAAGACATTTTAAAAGAGTTAGAAAAACCAGGATTAGATCCAAGAAAAGCCGCAAAAATTTTCGAATTTGACCCAAATGTTCGTTCCATTTCAGATTTAAAAACCGACATGATTTTACCAGGAATTGTGAATAACATCACTGCTTTTGGATGTTTCGTAGATTTAGGAATCAAAGAAAGTGGTTTGGTTCATATTTCACAACTAAAAGAAGGTTATGTTTCTGATGTAAACGAAGTGGTAAAAATGCATCAACACGTTCAAGTAAAAGTCGTTGAGGTGGATGAAGCTAGAAAACGCATTCAGTTGACGATGATTTTGTAATCGAGTAAAAAGATAAAATCCCAAATTCCAACTATATCTGAAGGAATTTGGGATTTTAAATATTGAAAAGAAAAACTATTCTTTTTCTTTCGTTTCTTCTTCTTTTTTAGAATTAGCAGGTTGGTCGTCATTAGCTGCTTTTTTGAACTCTTTGATACCAGTTCCAATTCCTTTCATTAATTCTGGAATTTTCTTACCACCAAAAAGCAATAAAACAATCACCGCAATTAAAATAATTTGTGGAATTCCAACAACACCTAAAAATATAGTTAGTGCATTCATTTTTCTAAAATTTAAAGTACAAAGATATAAAGAAATTAACAAATGATTATTTTTTAACGATTAATTATACAAATCGAAATTAGAAACCCGTTGTATTTAGTATATTTGTGTAATTAATATGTTTTAAAAATGGCTAATAAAAGGCTAAAAAGACAACTTTTATTAAGAAAATTATTCAACAAGAGAAGGTTAGTTATTCTTAACGAAGATACTTTTGAAGAAACTTTTTCATTAAAATTAAATTTAATGAATGTCTTTGTGGTGGCAACCGTAGGCGCCATTTTAATTATTTTCGTTACTACTTATATTATTGCTTTTACTCCTTTACGCGAATATATTCCAGGTTATGCTTCTTCAAAATTAAAACAAGAAGCCTTGGAAATGGCAATAAAATCTGATTCTCTTGAAAAATCGGTAAAAATCAATAACGCTTATATCGCTTCCATAAAAAAAGTGCTAACGGGCGATTTAGAATACGCAAAACTGAATAAAGATTCGATAAAAGCTTTAAATGCTGCAGAACTTGATTTATCGGAACTTGCTCCAACAGAAAAAGAAAAAGAACTTCGCGAACAAGTTATAAAAGAAGATAAATACAACGTTTTTGAATCTTCAAAACCTAAAGTAAGTTTTGTATTGTTTCCGCCAGCTCAAGGAAGTATTTTACAAAAATACAATGCCGGAAATAAACATTTAGCCGTTACCATTGCATTGACCAACAATACACCAATCAAAGCTGTAGCAGCTGGAACCATCATTTTTTCGGATTGGACGCCAAGTTCAGGATATGTGGTGATTGTGCGTCATAAGGATGATATTTTATCGGTGTATAAAAATGCTGCTTCGGTAACTAAAAAACAAGGAAATACAGTGAAATCAGGAGAAGTTATCGCTCTTGCTGGAAATGCAAATACAGTTCAAAATTCGGGTGCAACGTTGCATTTTGAATTATGGAAAGACGGTTTCCCAATTGATCCAACTCAATTTATCAATTTCAATTAACATGTCAGTAAAAGCTTTTGCGGCTAAGTTATTTGCCAAAAGAATTCACGCCAAAACTCAAAAATGGGCTAATAATCCTATTGAAACCCAACAAAAAGTTTTTGAAGAATTAATCAAAGAAGCAGCTCAAACGCAATTTGGAAAAGACCACGATTTTAGTTCGATAAAATCTCATTCTGATTTTGTTCAAAAAGTTCCCGTTCGCGATTACGAAGGTTTGAAACATTATGTAGATAAAGTGGTAAAAGGTGAAGAAAATGTACTTTGGAAAGGAAAACCGCTTTATTTTGCTAAAACTTCTGGAACTACTTCGGGTGCCAAATATATTCCGTTGACAAAAGAATCAATGCCGTTTCATATTCAAGCCGCTCGAAATGCAATTTTGAGTTACATACACGAAACTGGAAAAGCAGATTTTGTATCAGGAAAAATGATTTTCTTGCAAGGAAGTCCTATTTTAGAAGAAAAAAACGGTATCAAACTCGGAAGGTTATCCGGAATTGTAGCGCATTTTGTTCCGAAATATTTACAAAAAAACCGCATGCCGAGTTGGGAAACCAATTGCATCGAAGATTGGGAAACCAAAGTCAATGCCATTGTAGACGAAACTATTAACGAAGACATGTCCGTGATTTCAGGAATTCCGTCTTGGGTACAAATGTATTTTGAGAAATTAAAGGAAAAAGCAAACAAACCCGTTGGCGAAATCTTCAAAAACTTCAATTTGTTTATTTACGGCGGTGTCAATTACGAACCTTATCGAGCGAAATTCGAAAATTTAATTGGAAGAAAAGTCGATTCGATTGAATTGTTTCCGGCTTCCGAAGGCTTTTTTGCCTACCAAGATTCTCAGAAAGACAAAGGAATGTTGTTACTTTTGAATTCAGGAATTTTCTATGAATTCATTAAAGTTGACGAATTTTTCACCGAAAATCCAAAACGCTATACGATTGGCGAAGTAGAATTAGGAGTCAATTACGTTTTAATAATTTCAACAAATGCTGGACTTTGGTCATATAATATTGGTGATACGATTCAGTTTACGAGTTTAAAACCATATCGAGTAATCGTTTCAGGAAGAATCAAACATTATATTTCTGCTTTTGGTGAACACGTTATCGGAAAAGAAGTAGAATCCGCACTAAAAGAAGCAATGGAAGGAACCGATATTCGTGTAAATGAATTTACAGTTGCGCCAC
>NZ_DITB01000101.1:9846-24708 GCF_002422095.1 Flavobacterium sp. UBA6195 | reverse complement strand
AACACAGAATCTTATATGTTTAAAAAACAAAAGAAAAGAATTTAAGAATGAGACTATTAATTCCATTTTTTTGTTTTTTGATGTTGTCATGTAAAGTTGACGAGAGTGATTTGCGAGATTCAACTTGGAAGATTTACAAAAAGAATTCATTTGAGTTTGGAGATGCGATTTCTTTCGATGATATGGTTGTAAAAAATGACACAATCTTTTTAAGCAGAGAACCGATTTATGAAATTATAGAATATCGAAATAGGTATTTTATGGATGAATTTATCACTATTAAAAATTTAAAAACACAAAATTCAGCGACTTATATTAAAAAATAATTCGTGCATTCGTGGCAACATATGAAAAAAATTACCATAGCAATAGACGGTTTTTCGTCAACAGGAAAAAGTACATTAGCTAAGCAATTGGCTGCAGCATTAGGTTACGTTTATGTAGATACGGGTGCGATGTATCGTGCAGTGGCTTATTATGCGATGCAACATAATTTGGTTTCTGAAACGCATTTAGATGCAGCAGGTTTGGTGGCGCAATTACCGAATATTAATTTGCGTTTTCAATTCAATCCTGATTTAGGATTTGCTGAAATGTATTTGAATAACGAAAATATAGAAACTCAAATCAGAACGATTGAAGTTTCGCGAATGGTTAGTAAAGTGGCGGAAATTTCAGAAGTTCGTGCCAAATTAGTAGAGCAACAACAAGCTATGGGTAAAGACAAAGGTATTGTAATGGATGGGAGAGACATTGGAACTGTTGTTTTTCCTGACGCCGAGTTAAAATTATTCATGACAGCAAGTTCAAAAACCAGAGCGCAACGTCGTTTTGATGAATTAGTAGAAAAAGGGCAACATATCACCTTTGAAGACGTACTTCAAAACGTAGAAGAACGCGATTACATTGATACCCACAGAGAAGATTCTCCTTTAGTTAAAGCAGTCGATGCTATTGAAGTAGATAACTCAAGTTTAAATAAAAAAGAGCAATTTGAATTGGTCTTGAAATTAGTAAATCAAAAATTGTAAATAACTAAACTAAACATTATGAAATTTTTAAAAAAATCTCTCAAAGTAACATTTTTAGCCTTGTCTTTATTGTTTTTAAATGCTTGTAGTAGTGATGAAGATAGCGACAAAACAGTTGCAAACATCGAAGGAGTATGGCAATTGGGTAGAATGTATGGAAAAGCTAAATACACAGGAATGAATGCCTCTTTAGAAGGTGATTCTGAAGGAACCATGGAGTTTAAAAATGATGGCACCTATGATAGTAATATTATTAGTGCTTATTTAACAGTATCCATTCCATCCATAAATTATTCTGAAACGACACCAATTGATCCAGCTATGGATTCAGGTGTTTATTTTTATGATGAAACTAATGATAATTTAGAAATTGATGGGCAAATATCTAAAGTTGTTGTTTTAAATGAGACTTTTATGAAAGTAAAAACTTTAATTAACGACAGCGGTGTTACAGGTGAACTTTATACCGAATATCATCGATAAACGATTTAAAAAAAAGGCTGTCATTTTAATTTGACAGCCTTTTTTTATTTAATGTTCTTTTTCGCTTTTTCTTTTTCTTGTTTTTTAAAATAACCTCTAAACAAGAAATTATGTTTCAAAGCCTCTAAATCTTCATTCAATTTAATGCTTGCTTTATTTACATTGGTTATGGTCGAATCAATTTGTTTTACCAATTTTGGATCATTTGAAAGATAATTTAAAGCGCCTTTTCCATCTTTTACATTGGTAATGGTGGCATTTAAATTGGTTACCACTTTATTAATTTCATTACTTGATTTTTCTAAATTAATCACGATTTTTTTCATTCGATTCGCAACAACTGTATCGTTCAAAGTACCGATAACATTGTCTTTTCGATTTAATTCATTGATTAACTTATTCAAACTAGCCACTGATTCCGAAGTTCCTTTACTCGTAATGCGCAAATAATTCATCGTTTTTTGAAGATTTTTCGACATTATCGTATCGCGAATCAACATTCCAACCGTTCCTTTTCCTTGTGTGATTTCTTGAGTAATTTTTAATAAATCAGCCGTTAACATGGCGGCATTCTCATTGGTTACATTTAATGTCTCAAGCATCGCATCAGTTCCAATTCGGCTATAGGATTGAATGGTGTCGCCATTTTTTACTTTTGGAGCAGCTCCCTTTCCCGGAATAATATTGATAATCATGTTGCCTACCAAACCATCCGAACTTATCGTAGCAATTGCATTTGTTTTAATGTGTTCCATAATTTTGTTATCAATAATCATATGAACACTAATAGTCGTATCGTTAATCATTTCGATTTCTTTCACCGTACCAATATCAATTCCGGCATAACGAACATTATTTCCTGGTTGCAATCCATTCACATTAACAAAAACAGCCTTCAAATGTGAGGTATTACCAAACATATTTTGCTTATTTCCAATAAAATAAATCGCGGCTAAGAACACTAATGTTCCAATGATAACAAAGATTCCGAGTTGTATTTTTTGTGAATTTGATTTTTCCATTACTAAAACTATTTAAAAAATGCTTGTACTTTTGGATCGGTTGAATTGGCTAATTCGTCAAACGTTCCTTCTATATAATTCACACCGTCTATCAATAAAATCATGCGATTGGCGATAACTTTCGCACAATCCACATCATGTGTAATGATAATCGATGAGGTGTTGTATTGTTTTTGTATCGAATTCATCAAAAGTACAATTTCTTTCGATGTAATTGGGTCTAAACCAGTTGTGGGTTCGTCGTATAAGATAATTTTGGGTTTTAAAATCAAGGTTCTGGCTAATGCAATTCGTCGTTTCATACCTCCCGAAAGTTCGTTGGGCATCAAATCAATTGCATGTGCTAAACCTACGCTTTCTAAGGCTTCCATAACCAAAGGAGTTGTATCTTCAATAACGCCAAACTTTTTAGTGTGACGACGCAATGGAAAATCTAAATTCTCACGAACGGACATCGAATCGTACAACGCACTTCCTTGAAATAAAAAGCCTATTTCCGTACGTAATTCGTCTAAATCTTCTTGTTCTAGCTTGTTGATTTCTTCATTCATGACTAAAATCGAACCGCTATCAGGTTGCTCTAAGCCTATCACACATTTAATCATCACCGATTTTCCCGAGCCCGATTTTCCCATTACCACTAAATTTTCTCCTTCAAAGAGTTCCAAATTGAAACCATTCAAAACCACATTGCTGCCAAATTGCTTGTGCAAGTCTTTGATGGTAATAATCGCATTTTTAGTTGGAGTTGTCATGGTTATAAATCGTAAAAAATGTTCGTTACAAAAACCGCTACAAAGTCAATAATAAAAAGCAACATTGAAGTATAAACTACCGCTGCATTGGCAGCTTTTCCTACGCCAGCCGTACCTTTTTTACAGTTGTAGCCTTTGTAGCAACCTACTAAACCAATTGCAAACCCAAAAAAGAAGGTTTTGATGGTAGCCGGCACAATATCGCTGTATTCTAAAATATTAAAAACCTGATTAAAATATAAGGTAAACGACACATTTCCTTTGATGTTTTCTACTAAATACGAACCGTAAATCGCAATGAAATCCCCTAAGATTACGAGTAACGGCAACATCAAGGTAGTCGCTAAAATTCGTGTAATGACTAAATATTTGAAGGGATTGGTTCCCGAAACTTCCATAGCATCAATTTGCTCGGTTACTTTCATAGAACCTAATTCAGCTCCAATACCTGAGCCAATTCTTCCAGCGCAAATTAAAGCTGTGATGATGGGACCAATTTCACGAATAATGGAAACACTCACCATAGACGCCATCCATGAAACAGCACCAAATTCCTGCAACGTAGGGCGCGATTGTAGTGTAAATACCAAACCAATGATAAAACCCGTAACACTTACCAACAATAAGGAACGATTTCCAATATAAAAACACTGACGTAAGAGTTCTTTGAATTCGTAAGGCGGTTTCCAAAATTCTTTGAAAAAACGCCCTGCAAAGTAGGAGAGTTCGCCCACTTCGATGAGGAAGTTTTGTAAAGCTTCAGTAAGATTGTCGAAATATTTTTTCATGAAGCACCATAATTACAACCAAATGTAGTGATTTTTAGTCAGATAAAACATGATATTTGTAAGATTTGTAGTAAAAAATAGGAGTTTGGTGGAGTTGGATTTTCTAATTATGGTAACAAAAAAAATCTCCAACCGCTCCAATAATCTTGATAATTATCTTCAAAGCTTTTCAATTCATTAGATTTTGGAAGTTTTTTACTTTCAGCAAATTTATTGTAATCGTTTTCGGTTTGAAATTCTTCTAACTTTTCAGAATCAATATCATATACAAAGTAAGAGTTTTGATAATCGTAAAAATCACTATCTAAATTACCACACAAAATGTTGTTTACTTTTTTAAATCGTGTTAAATAAATATCATTGTCTTCTCTACTTTTTACCTTATCTAATTGAGCATATTTTGTCCAGTTAATATTGCATATTTCTTTTGTAAAGCTAATTGGAATTCTTGCACTATCTCCCAGTCCATGATCACCATAAGGTGTAAACATATAAAATAAGAGAAATAATGAAATAGATAACCAAAGTCTTTTTTTGGTTTTTAACCAACTTTTAATCCACTCAGGTTTTTTATTTTCTGGAATTAATTTAAAGATATAATATAATATTGTAGCGTAAATAAAGCCTAAAATAGTAATTTTTAAAAGCTCAAAGATAAAGTGACCTAATGTTTCCATTTGTTGGTTATTTATATAGTTTTATGGATTTAAGAAATGAGTTTCTTCGTAATGGAATATTTTTTATACAAGAAAAGTGAATTTACTTCATTTTGAGAATTTGCTTGAAACTGTTGTAGGTAATAGTTTTTCTTTAATGTTTATAATTATGAATAGTAAATATGAAACTATAAAAAATGTTAAAGGAATTTGAAATGCTAAATAATCAAATTTTTCAATTTCAACTTGTGACATTCTTGCAATTATAGGGGACAGCATTAAAATAAAACTAATAATTGTAATTAGAATTTTATTTTTCCACTTTGAAAAATTTAATCCTACTCCTAAAACCCCAAATATTGCGAAAATTTGGTCAATATTTCCAAAATCAAAGATTGTAAAAAATAACCACAGAATGAATGGAATTCCAATCATTTCTCCAGCGAGAATTATAATTAAATAGGATATTATTGATATAATTCTTGAGATGTTTTTCATTCTTATTAAATCTTTTTTTCTCTGGATTTAAACCAATAATTTTACTAATAAACCAACTGGTAATATTGAAATCATCCAAATCCAGTAATAAGTTATTATTTTATTATGTTCAGAAACTGCCTTTTTAATACTTTCATCATTTGATTTGTCTTCTATGGGTAAAGGTGTCCTGAATTGAAATGTCCCAGCGAACCAACCTCCGCCATCATTAACCCAAAGACCACCAAGATTTTCAACATATTCTGGTTCTATCTTTCGTTTTAATTCTAAAAATACTTTATATTTTACGTAAGCAGTTATTAAAAGTATGAGAGCTGTAGTTATGTAAACTATTACTAGGCAAAGAATTATGATTTCTTTATTAGTCATTTTTTCTAATATGGTTATATCAACTAATTAGTTTCAAATATAATCAATTTTTCCTACAAACTCTTTCCAAGTTATCAACAAAAAAATCCGATCTGCTTTCACAAATCGGATTTAATCTATTATCTAAAATCTATTTTCTGTATTCTAAAGACTACAAGTGAATCACTTCACCGTAAGCATCAGCCACAGCTTCCATAACCGCTTCACTCATAGTAGGGTGAGGGTGAACTGCTTTTAAGATTTCATGTCCTGTAGTTTCTAATTTACGAGCTACAACTGCTTCTGCAATCATATCGGTAACGCCGGCACCAATCATGTGGCAACCTAACCATTCACCGTATTTCGCATCAAAAATTACTTTTACAAATCCATCTGGAGTTCCAGCCGCTTTTGCTTTTCCAGAAGCTGAGAATGGGAATTTACCCACTTTGATTTCGTATCCTTTTTCTTTTGCTGCTTTTTCTGTTAAACCTACAGAAGCAATCTCTGGAGTAGCATACGTACAACCTGGAATGTTTCCATAATCTAATGGTTCAACATGCATTCCTGCAATTTTTTCCACACATAAAATACCTTCAGCCGAAGCCACGTGTGCTAAAGCTTGTCCTGGCGTTACATCACCAATAGCGTAGTAACCTGGAACGTTTGTTTGGTAATAAGCGTTAACTAAGATTTTATCTCTATCGGTAGCAATACCCGTTTCTTCTAATCCGATGTTTTCGATGTTGGTTTTAATTCCAACCGCTGATAATAAAATATCGGCTTCTAAAACTTCTTCTCCTTTAGCCGTTTTAACGAATGCTTTTACTCCGTTTCCAGAAGTATCAATTCGTTCCACAGAAGAATTTGTCATTACGTTGATTCCTGCTTTTTTCAACGAACGCTCAAATTGTTTTGAGATGTCTTCGTCTTCCACTGGAACAATATTAGGCATGAATTCTACAATCGTAACTTCAGTTCCCATTGCGTTATAGAAATGAGCAAACTCAACTCCAATCGCACCAGAACCCACAACAATCATTTTCTTTGGTTGCTCTGGTAATGTCATCGCTTGGCGGTATCCGATTACTTTTTTACCATCTTGAGGTAAGTTTGGTAATTCGCGAGAACGTGCTCCTGTTGCAATGATGATATGATCTGCTGAATATTCAGTAACTTTTCCGTCAGCAGCTGTTACATCTACTTTTTTACCTGGTTTTACTTTTCCAAAACCATCAATAACGTCGATTTTATTTTTCTTCATTAAGAATTGAACTCCTTTGCTCATTCCTTCTGCAACCGAACGCGAACGTGCAATTACAGCATTGAAGTCTTTATCAAATTCTTTAACGGTTAATCCGTAATCTGAAGCATGTTTTAGGTAATCAAAAACTTGAGCTGATTTTAATAATGCTTTCGTTGGAATACAACCCCAATTCAAACAAATTCCACCCAAATTTTCTTTTTCGATAACGGCTACTTTGAAGCCTAATTGTGATGCTCTAATAGCAGTTACATAACCACCAGGACCACTTCCTAAAACTATGATATCGTATTTCATTTTTTATAAAGTATTTCAGTTTTATTTATAAGTTGCGAATTTAAGGAATTATTTTAAAAGTTTAAACGCAAATCCCGAAATTTCGGGACGCAAAGTTTTACGCAAAGAAACGCAAAGAAATCTGTGATTTATATTCAAGTTCAAGGTCAAATTCAATTTCAAGTATAAAAGTGTAACGTCTCTGTGAATCTCTCTCAAAACAAAGTAATTCAAAAATATCTCGGCGAATCTCTGTGTAACAATTAACCACAAAGGACTCAAAAGCATAAGGAACACAAAAAGAATCTGCGATTATCCGTTCAATCCGTGTTATCTGCGTTCTAAAAACTCATCACTATTTCAAGAGATGCTTTACAGCATGACAAACGTTGCGTATAACTTGAAACCTGAAACCTGAAACTCGTAACTATTCAACTTCAACTGCAAACTGCGAATCGTACAATTTCTTATAATAACCATTTGGCTTATTCACCAATTCGCTATGTGTTCCGAATTCTACGATTTGCCCTTTAACCATTACGATGATTTTACTCGCGTTGATAACGGTTGCTAATCGGTGGGCGATTACGATAGAAGTTCTATCTTTTGTAATGGTTTCAGTAGCTTTTTGAATCAATTCTTCGGAATGTGTATCGATTGACGAAGTCGCTTCATCCAAAATCAAAATACTTGGATTACTTACGTAGGCTCTCAAAAAGGCAATCAATTGGCGTTGGCCCGAAGATAGCATCACACCGCGTTCTTTTACGTTGTAATCGTAGCCTTCAGGTAGTGACATGATGAAATCGTGCACACCAATTTTTTTAGCGGCTGTAATGACATCTTCTCGAGTAATCGCTTCGTTATGTAGTGTAATATTGTTGTAAATAGTATCAGCAAATAAGAAAACATCTTGCAATACAATAGCAATTTGCTTGCGAAGACTTTCTAAAGTGTAATTTTTAATATTTTGATTGTCAATTGTTATTTCACCTGAATCAATTTCATAAAAACGATTCAATAAATTGATAATGGTCGATTTTCCAGCACCCGTACTTCCAACAATAGCAATGGTTTCACCAGGTTGAACTTCTAAATTGATGCCTTTTAAAACTTCTTCATCTTTAATATAACTAAAACGAACGTCTTTCAATTGAATAAATCCTTTAAAATGCGTCGCTTCAACTGTTCCGTTATCTTGAACATCATCATCTTTTTCTAAAATTTCAAACACTCTATCAGCGGCAACTATTCCCATTTGCATCACGTTGAATTTATCAGCAATTTGACGCAATGGGTTATAAAGCATTGAAATATACATATTAAAAGCAACTAATTGCCCAATTGATGTGTCTGCATCTCCGTTAATAATCCACAAAGCACCAAAATACACAACCAATCCAATACTAATGTTTGAAATAATATCAGCAATGGGGAAGAAGATGGAGTTGTACAAAATGTTTTTCAACCAAGCTACATTGTGTTTCTGGTTGATTTCTTTGAACTTTTCTAATTCAATTGCTTCTCTATTAAATAATTGTACGATTTTCATTCCGGTTAATCGCTCTTGAACAAAGGTATTTAAGTTAGCTACTTCGTTTCGAACTTCGTTAAAAGCACCCTTCATTTTTCTATTAAAAATGTTCGTTGCAATTAGGATAATCGGCATGATAACCAAAACAATTCCTGTGATTTTCCAATTTACAATCAGCATAAAAATGATAACAATAATCATTTTTAAAACATCACTGATAATCATAAACAATCCTTGACTGAAGATACTTGCAATGGATTCGATATCGGAAACCGAACGCGTTACTAATTTCCCAACCGGTTCATTATCAAAATACTTCATTTTGAATGAATTGATATGGTCGTAAAGTTTATTTCGTAAATCTTTAATTACATCTTGTCCTAGCCAGTTCGATATGTAACTGAAGTAAAATTGAGAAATTGCTTCAAGTAAAAGCGCCACAAACATTATAACTACTAATATTTTAAGATTAGAGAAATTATCGTTTCCAGGGAAAATGGAAAGCATCAAACCTTCAAAATATTGCTGAATTACGTTTGTTTCTTTTTTAACTTCAATTAGATAATTATCAATCGTAAAATTCAACAAAAATGGTCTAAAAGCACTAATAATCGCTAAGGTTACAGCCCAAAAACACACAAAGAATAACTTTCCTTGGTGCGGTTTTGCATAAACTAGCAATTTATTAAACGACGATTTTTTTGTTTTACTCATTAATTTTTTCTCTTTCTTATATGTATGGATATGTCACATTTACCAAATACAATCCGTGTGCTGGAACTGAAAATCCGGCTTTTCCTCTGCTTTTGCTTTCGATAATCGTTCTTAAATCAGCAACTTCTATTTTGCCTAAACCGATGTTTACCATAGTTCCCACAATCGCTCTCACCATATTACGCAAAAATCGATCGGCGGTGATGGTAAAGATAAGCTGATTTCCTGATTGTTTCCAATGCGCTTCCGAAATTTTACAATTAAACGTATTCACATCGGTATGTACTTTCGAAAAACACTCAAAATCAATGTATTCGAATAAAATTTTGCATGCTTCATTCATTTTCTCCAAATCCAAATGATGCGAATGATACCAACTTCCATCGGTAATAAACGCATCTTTAAATGTGTGCATGTAATATTCGTAAGTTCTCGAACTCGCATCAAAACGCGCATGCGCATCATCAGCTACTTTAAAAATTCGATACACTACAATCGACGGCGGTAAAAATGAATTCAATTTGTGTGACCAATAGTCGGAATCCAATTCCAATTCGGTATCAAAATGCGCATACATTTGTTTAGCATGCACGCCCGAATCGGTTCTTCCGGCACCTACAATGGCGATAGTTTCTCTGAAAAGGGTAGAAAGCGCCTTTTCCAAAGTTTCCTGTATCGAAGCGGCGTCAGGCTGACTCTGAAATCCGTGGAAGTTTTTTCCGTTGTAGGCAAATTCTATGAAATATCTCAAAATATAGTGGTCAGTGTTCAGTAATTAGTGTTCAGTTTTTCTGGATAGCTTGCAAATTTACAAAATTCAAAGGCAATGACAATTTCAAATATTAATAATAAAAACTTAATTTTGTCTTATGAAGAAAATTCTTTTGTTATCCGATACGCACAGTCACATTGATGATGCCATTTTGAAATACGTCAACCAAGCCGATGAAGTTTGGCACGCGGGCGATATTGGGAATTTAGAAGTCACTGACACAATTAAAAAACTAAAACCACTTCGCGCTGTTTACGGAAACATCGACGATGAAAAAGCACGTTTAGAATTTCCATTAAACAATCGATTTTTCTGTGAAGGTGTAGATGTTTGGATGACACATATTGGCGGTTATCCCAATAAATACAATCAAGCAATTCGTGCCGAAATCACAAAGAATCCTCCGAAATTATTTATATGCGGTCATTCTCACATATTAAAAGTACAATTTGATAAGAAGTTGAATTTATTACACATGAATCCAGGAGCTTGTGGAAAATATGGTTTTCATCAAGTTAGAACCATGTTGCGTTTTGAAATCGATGGCGATAAAATCCAGAGTTTGGAAGTGATTGAGCTTGGTAAAAAGTAGTTTAAAACTTCAAAATTCGTTATTCAACATTCGTTGTTCATCTGTTCAATTATAAAACAAAAAAAATCCGAAACTTTCGAATCGGATTTTTAACGCACTAATAAACTAAAATGATAGGTTTATCGTAATCGATCAACAGATTTTACGAGATCTTCGTCCTTTTTTATTGCCTTGTTGGCCAAGACTAATAAAACGATAGAAATTGCAGGAAGAAACATCCCAATACCCTTCTCAGAAACTTGAGTTTCTCCGGATAAGTTTAGCGAGCGATACACAAAAAATCCTAGTAAAATAAAGTTAAATATCATGTTCAATCTGTTTAAAACAAATTGATGTTGTCTCTTTTTAAAATTGATTATACTAAAAATTGCTAATAAAGCTGATACTACAAAAAACACTATATATAATAAAGAAGAGGTAAAAAACACTTCTTTTTTATCGGTTGTTGTCCATAAAGAAAACACAAAAGGCAAAGCGCCCATCGCAATTGCGCTGATAGCCATGTAAACCGTTTGAATTCTTTGTATCATTTCGATGTATTTATGGAACAAAAATAGTATTTCTTTTCAATAAAAACTATTGCTATATTCAAATTTATTCGTATTATTGCACTGTATTAGTCGTAAGTACTTCATTCTACGACACCTTACACTTCAAAAAAAATCTATCATTTTTTTATTTTAACTCAATCAACAATTTTATTCAAATTATATCCATGTTTGATATTGAAGTATTAAAGGAGATGAAACTCTCTGATTTGCAAGAGATTGCAAAAGTAGCTAAAATCAATAAATACCGCTCCTTAAAAAAAGACGATTTGGTATACATGATTTTAGATTTGCAAGCAGCAAAACCAGAAGTTATTAAATCAGATTTAGCTCCTGAATCAACAGCTGAAAAGCCTAAAGAAAAAAGAGCGCGAATTGTTCCTAAAAAAGAAGTTAGCCAAGCGCCAAAAATCAAAAAAGATTTGTTTTCGAAACCTTTGAAAGATTTACCAGAAGAAATTATTCCGGTTACAACTGAAAAAGTTGAAGAAGAAATTAAAGTTACAGAAAATAGAGAGCTAGCTCCAAAACGTAATGAGAAGTTACCTCGTAAAGAGTTTAAAAATAAACAATCTTTACCCGATACAAAAAAAGAAGTAACTACTTCAGAAGAAAAAGCAACTACCGAAGCTGTTGCCACCGAAACTACTCCAAAAGAAAAGACACAGCCTAAAAATCCAAATTACAAGGCCAATCAAAATAATCCCAACCATCCTGATTATAAAAAGAACGTTGCAACTGAAGCTACAAATGGTACTAATGGGAACGTTAATAAAAATCAAAACCAGCATCCAAACAAAAAGCAAAACTTCAGAGAACCTGATTATGAGTTCGATGGAATTATTGAAAGTGAAGGCGTTTTAGAAATGATGCCAGATGGTTATGGATTTTTGCGTTCGTCAGATTACAACTATTTAGCTTCACCAGATGATATTTATTTATCAACGTCTCAAATTCGTTTGTTCGGATTAAAAACAGGGGATACCGTAAAAGGAGTAGTGCGTCCACCGAAAGAAGGTGAAAAATATTTTCCATTAGTAAAAGTATTAAAAATCAATGGACATGACCCACAAGTAGTGCGTGATAGAATTGCTTTTGATCATTTAACGCCAATATTCCCAAAAGAAAAATTCAATTTAGCAGAACGTAGTAGTACCATTTCGACTCGTATTATTGATTTGTTTTCTCCTATTGGAAAAGGACAACGTGGTATGATTGTAGCCCAACCAAAAACGGGAAAAACGATGTTGTTAAAAGATGTGGCGAATGCTATTGCTGCCAATCATCCTGAAGTTTATTTAATTGTTTTATTAATTGATGAACGTCCAGAAGAGGTAACCGATATGCAACGTAGCGTACGTGGTGAAGTAATTGCTTCAACTTTCGATAGAGAGCCACAAGAGCACGTTAAGATTGCCAATATAGTTTTAGAAAAAGCAAAACGTTTAGTAGAATGTGGTCACGATGTAGTGATTTTATTAGACTCGATTACACGTTTAGCAAGAGCATACAATACAGTTCAACCAGCATCTGGAAAAGTATTGAGTGGTGGTGTTGATGCAAATGCGTTACAAAAACCAAAACGTTTCTTTGGAGCGGCTCGTAATGTAGAAAATGGAGGTTCGTTAAGTATCATTGCAACAGCATTAACAGAAACCGGTTCTAAAATGGACGAAGTTATCTTCGAAGAATTCAAAGGAACAGGTAACATGGAATTACAGTTGGACAGAAGAATTGCCAACAAACGTATTTTCCCTGCGATCGATTTGGTTTCTTCAAGTACGCGTCGTGATGATTTATTATTGGACGAAAATACCATTCAAAGAATGTGGATTATGCGCAAATACTTAGCTGATATGAACCCAGTAGAAGCTATGGATTTCATCCACGACCGTTTCAAGAAAACCAGAAACAACGAAGAATTCTTAATTTCGATGAATGAATAAAAACAGAAACTCCGATGAAAATCGGAGTTTTTTTATGGGGTTTTGCAAATGAGTTCTTTCTAATATGCTATCTAGAATAATTTGATAGTTATATAAGCAACCAAATAAGTAATGAAAAGTAGAAAAATAATATTTCTAGACCATCTTTCTTTTATTTGTTCCTCTTCTAACTTTGTTTTACAAAATTTAATCAACAACCACCAAAGAAAGCCTCCAATATCTGAAAAATCTTCGAATCTCATTTTTAATTATATTTCATTACTTCAACCTTTCTAAAACTCCTTTTCGCTTTACAATATTCTTGTAATCCCACTGAATTTCTTTTGCTTTTTGAAGCCAAGTTTTTAAATTGGTTGTGTCGATTTCGTTAACCGAATTATAAAAAATAGAAGCATCTTGAAATTTTACTCCTAAAACATTGAGTTTAGTTTCTTCAAATGACTTTCCGCTCCAAAACATCAATCTAATGCCTTTCTTTTGTTTGCTGTAACCTACAATTGGATTTCCCTCTAAAAACCAAACCGGATGGGCATGCCAAATTTTATTTTCTGCTTCTGGTAAATGTAAGTTGATTTGTTCCGCTAATGCATCACAAATTAGCTTATCTTCTGTAGATTGCGAGTTGTTATATGTCTGAATATCTAAATTCATAAAACTATTGTTTCAACCAAATGTAATAAAAAACTCCGAGAAGTCTCGGAGTTTAATAATAGTTTTATTTTGAAATAACACATTTAAAAGATCGGTGAAAATCCGTTAAATCTGCGTTATCTGTGTTCCAAAAAAATTAAAACCCATTCACAATAGCCAAAAAGTCATCAGCTTTTAAAGCAGCACCACCAATTAAACCACCATCTACATCAGGTTTAGAGAAAATTTCTTTAGCATTATCAGGTTTTACGCTTCCGCCATATAAAATAGTTAAGTTGTCTGCAATGTCAAAGCCGTATACTTTTTCAACTAATGATCGGATGAATTTATGCATTTCTTGCGCTTGTTCAGGAGAAGCCGTTTCGCCTGTTCCAATCGCCCAAACAGGTTCGTAAGCCAATACAATATTCGCCCAATCTTTCTTCTCTAAATGAAATAATCCATCACGAAGTTGATTTTCAACAATATTAAAATGATTGTTGGCTTGGCGGTCTTTCAATTCTTCACCAAAGCAGAAAATAATACGCATTTCATGTTTTAGCGCAGTATCCACTTTACTAGCTAATAAAGCATCGGTTTCATGAAAATAAGCACGTCTTTCGCTGTGACCTATGATTACAGTTGTTACGCCGATATCAGTTAACATAGAAGCTGCAATTTCGCCTGTGAAAGCACCACCTTCTGCTTGGTGCATGTTTTGTGCGGCCACTGTAATTCCTTTTCCATTCGTAATCTCAACTGCTTTTGATAGGTTGACAAACGTTGGAGCTACAATAATTTCAGTAGTTGTATTTGTTTTTTTTGCAATAATCTCTTCTAATAATGCAACGGTCTCTTTTTGCGTTTTGTGCATTTTCCAGTTTCCGGCAACGATATTTTTTCTCATTGAAATTTCATTTTTAATAATTTCAAAAGTACTAATTTGTTTGTTTAATTAGTATTTTTTGGTCACCTCATTGTAATAAATTTACGCAAAGGTTTGCG
>NZ_DITB01000101.1:0-9717 GCF_002422095.1 Flavobacterium sp. UBA6195 | reverse complement strand
ACATCTTTACCATAGGTTTGGTTTATTTTTTTTACTTCTGGCATTGCTTTGATACAATCCGAACACCATGAAGCCCAAATTTCTATAAATATGGTCTTTCCTTCATGTTTTTTTACTACTTCTTGAAAAGTAATTGGCTGATCATTTGTTGTTTTTAAAACATAATCAAGACTTTCTTTTTTAAAAGTAGTTTCTTCTTTTTGTGCACATCCTAAAGTGCTGATTAGCATCGTTGCTAAAACAAATATTTTTTTCATAGCTTATTTTTTTAATTCCGAATAAGGCTTTTTAATTATTTTTTTGAATTCATTACTATTGAATTTATTTTCATTGATGCCGTAATAGTATTTGAATTCGTTACCATTCCATAAATATTTCACCCCTGGTGTGTCTTTTCCTGAACCTAATTCGGTCCAAAACGGAATCACATCAATCATTTTGTATGGAAATTTCGTTCCTGCGAATTCAAAAAAGGTTGGAATTTTCTCTGGTTCTTCATTCATGAAAATCACATAAATAGGAGGGAAGTTCTTATCTTTTTTACGCATTTCGTTCAATTCTTTTGCGGTATCCATACAATGGTCGCAACCCGGCACAAAGTAGCACAGAATCTTTTTATCAGTATCAATACCCGGAAAATATTTTTCATAACCCGATTTTACTTTTTTAGGAGCGTCTTCGGCTTTCTTTTCTTCTGCTTTTTTAATAGTATCCTTTGTGATTTCTGCTTTTGGTTCTTCAATAGTTAATAAACCACTAGAATCAACTACAACTCCTAAATTGTCTTGAATTTCAGAAGTTGGTTCGTCCATAACTTCTGCAACTGGTCGAATAGTTGCTACCATAAAAAGCGCTAAAATACAGCCTAAAGCAACCGATTTCAACAACCAAAAATTCGATTTTCCATCAGCAGGTAGTATTTTGAATAACCAAATTAACAATCCAATCGCAATGATATTTTTGATAATAGCCTCAACAGGTGTCATTGGAATTAATTCTCCAAAACAACCACAATTTCCTGCATTTCCACTAACGAAAGTTGTGTAACTTAAGTGAATTGTGAAAACCGCTAACAATAAAATCGTAGCTGGAATTGTGATTTTTTTTAAGTAATCTTTCAATAAAATAGCAATTCCAAGTGCGAATTCAATTCCGATTAAAATTCTCGAGAAATAAGGCGCAAAACCTTCTGAAAATCCTAATGGATACAATTGTTTTACTTCAAAAGTGGAAATCGCAAAATAAGGCGATGGATACAATTTAGCTACAGCCGAAACAATAAATAAGGCAGAAATAATTAGGCGTAAAATCCAAGATATGTTTTTCGAGTTCATAGTATGTTTAAATTACAAATAGCAAATCATAAATTACAAATAAGGACCAAATTTTAAAACTTCAAATCCAAAATTCTATACTTTGTATTTTTCGATTATAGAAGAAAATATCAATTTTAATTCTTTCCCTTCTTTTATTAGTTGTTCTGTTTCGGATTTTAATTCAGGGTTTATTCTGTTTAAAATGTTTAACCAATAAACTGCTTCTTTACTTTCTTTTCTAGAAATTTTCAATCTAAAAACAAAATCTTTTTTACTCAATGATTCATTGGCTTCGATGTAATTTGCTCCAATTGAACCTGATGCTCTAACTAATTGTTTTGAATCTTCGATGTTTGAAATTGACTTGGGTAATTTACCGATGTAAATTCTGCAAGCTATTGCAAATTCTAGTGTTCTATCTTCCAAATCGTATTTTTTTTCACTCATTTAGATTTTTTTGAATTTAAAAAATTGAAATTTTAGATTTATTTGTTTTTTGTTATTTGCTTTTTGGGATTTATAATGGCTAAAATACAACATTCAAAAAAAGGAAGCTGTTAACGACTTGTTATTTATTTTCCATTAAAATCAAAGCGAAAACCGAATAGTTAATCATGTCTTGGTAATTGGCGTCAATTCCTTCCGAAACTAATGTTTTACCTTTGTTGTCTTCGATTTGCTTCACACGAAGTAACTTTTGAATGATTAAATCGGTTAACGAACTGATTCGCATATCGCGCCAAGCTTCGCCATAATCATGATTTTTGTTTTCCATTAAGGCTTTGGTTTCAGCTATTTTTTCATCGTATAATCTAACGGCTTCATCAGCTGACATATCAGGTTGACTAGCAACTCCTTTTTCCATTTGAATCAATGCCATCGCACAATAATTGATAATTCCGATGAATTCTGATGCTTCCCCTTCATCCACTTTACGCACTTCGTTTTCTTGTAAACTGCGAATTCGTTGCGCTTTAATAAAAATTTGATCGGTTAAAGAAGGTAAACGTAAAACACGCCATGCGGTTCCGTAATCGTGTGCTTTTTTTGAAAATAAATCGCGACAAACCGCTATAACTTTATCATATTGTTGAGAAGTATTCGACATTATTTGCTTTATATTTGTGTGAGAATTTTCAAAAGTAAAAAAATAAGAACAAAGAATACAGTTTCTGAACAAAGATTTTGATGTTTTTTATTCTCTGAACACTTAAAACTGAACACTGAACACTTATGATTAATTGCAACGGAAATTTAATCGATTTATCAACTCCAAAGGTCATGGGGATTTTAAATGTGACGCCTAATTCGTTTTACGATGGTGGCAAGCACAAAGAAATCAATTCGATTATTCATCAAGTAGATAAAATGCTGTCGGAAGGTGCTGATTTTATTGATATTGGTGCCTATTCGAGTAAGCCAAGTGCCGAATTTGTCTCGGAAGAAGAAGAAATCAAACGTTTGGTTCCGATTGTGAAATCATTGGTTGAAACGTTTCCTAATATTATTTTATCGGTAGATACATTTCGAGCTCAAGTTGCGAAAGCTTCGGTAGAACATGGAGTTGCGATGGTAAATGACATTGCAGCAGGTTTGTTAGATGATAAAATGTTGGAAACCGTTGCCGAATTGAAAGTGCCATACATCATGATGCACATGCGAGGCAATCCGCAAACGATGCAAAGTCTAACCGATTACAACGACATTGTAAAAGAAATGATTTTCTATTTTTCGGAGCGTATTCAAAAGGCGAGAAGCTTCGGAATTTCGGATATTGTGATTGATCCTGGATTTGGTTTTGCCAAAACATTGGAACAGAATTACGAAGTGTTGCATAAAATGGAGTTGTTCGAAATGTTAGAATTGCCAATATTAGTAGGAGTTTCCAGAAAATCGATGATTTATAAAGTTTTAGAGAGTTCGCCACAAGAAGCTTTGAATGGAACTTCGGTTTTGAATACAATCGCTTTACAAAAAGGAGCTAAAATTCTCCGAGTTCATGATGTAAAAGAAGCAGTGGAGTGTATAAAATTAGTCAGTAAATTAAAATAAAGAATGAAGAAATTAGTTGCTATTGTTGCCTTGATAGGCTTGTTTTCTTGTAATGATGAAGAAGTGTTGTTACCTCAAGAAAATGTTTCGGTTATGAAAGAAATGACAGACCATTCTCCCGTTTATATGTTCTTTAAAACCAAAGAAAATCCCGATGACAAAGAAAAATTAGATACGATTGTTGAAGTAAATCGCAAAAATTCTATTGCATCAACGAATTGGGTTTTCAATATCGACAAACGTTTGCCTTTGAAATTAGTCATCCCAGAAGTGATGAATTTACAAGACAAAAAGAAATGCAGTTCGCATTCGAAAGAAGGAACTATGAACGTTTTTACGTATTCGGATAGCGTGGCTAAGAATTTGGCTTTTTTTCCTTTTACTGATGTAGAGTTTAAATACAGAAAACATTTTTCTAAGTTTTTCATTAAAAAACACGCCGAACATTACAGAAACTTCCACAATTTCACTGTGAATTTCAATAAAGACAATAAAATTACAGTTGACGGAAACGATGTTTCAAGAGAAGAATTTATCGATTTTATCAAAGAATTTGCAGATTTTACAAGTGATGGAAAAATCACGATGCTACATTTGAATTTCGATAATCGCTTAACGTATGACCAATACATTCAAAATAAGATTTTAGCATGGAAAGCAACGAATGATGAAATTCAATTGTCTTCTTTTGAATTTGTATATGATGAGAAGAAATTGCCGGAATGTGGGTGTAAGTTGTAAGCTGGGAGATGGAAGTACGAAGTTTTTAATTGAGAAAAAAACTAATTATGAATATCAAGAAACTTTTTTCTTTTTCTAAAAAAGCAAAAATTTTTAATTTGTTTGATAAAGCAATTGAAACAAAGAGTAGTGAAATCCTTTTAAAAGCTTTGCATTTTGTATTTAAGGAACAAATTGACTTAGATTATGTAAATTATTTTATGCGATTATTACCTGAAGCATGGCATGAAGAACATGAAGAAATAATTAATTTAATTTGGTTACATAATCTTAATGACGATGTTTTTTCAGATGTTTTATATTTAATAGCTGTTAATCCTGAAACATATAGAAAATATGACGATGAAAATGAATCTATACTAAGAAAATGTATACATGTACTTAGGGAAATAAATTCAGAAAAATCAAATCTGTACATTGAAAAATTAAAAAGCCTTAATAATCCTAATGTATATTTTGCATTAGAAAATTATAATTAGCATTTCTTTAGGTCTTATTTTATTATAGATTTTTAGTAATTCCTAACTTCCGCTTACTGATGATGATACGGTTCATTTCTTAAAATCGTAAAGCCTCTATAAATTTGTTCAATTACGAACAAGCGCACCATTTGATGAGAAAACGTCATTTCGGATAAGGAAACTTTACCTTGTGCTTTTTGGTATACCGTTTCACTAAATCCGTATGGACCACCGATTACGAATACTAAGGTTTTAATTCCAGCATTCATTTTCTTTTGTAAAAAGTCGGAGAATCCTACGCTACTGAACGTTTTTCCGTTTTCGTCAAGTAGAATTAAATGGTCGGTTGGTGTGATTTTGGATAATATCAATTCGCCTTCCTTTTCTTTTTGTTGGGCTTCGGATAAATTCTTTACGTTTTTGATGTCGGGAATGATTTCCAAATCAAATTTCACGTAAAACGACAAACGCTTGGTGTAATCATCAATCAAGGTTTGTAGCGCTTTATTATCTGTTTTTCCGATAGTTAAAAGACGAATGTTCATGTGGTTTGTATTTGTGAAATGAAAAATCACTCTTTTTAGGAGTGATTTTCGATATTAGTTAATTTCTTCCGTTTGCTTCTCTTTGAAATCAATTTCGCAAGCGTAAGAAAATAGTTTTTCTTTTTTAATGATATCTGCAGTTCCTTTTGGTAGTAACTCTTCCCAACCAGCTTCTCCTCTGCAGATCATTTTTAATACATGTCTTGAAAATATATCCAAGTTCTTTTCGTCAAAATCTTTAATATCAATAACTTTTCCATTGAATTTGAAGAACTTATACAATTCTTTCATTCTTGGATGTACTTTTAAGTTTTCTGAAGTGATGATATTACCACTTTCATCTTTCATCGGGTACAAGTACACCTTTAAATCGCGATAGAATAATTTTCCAAAAGCCTCTAATATTCCACCTGATAAATGGCGGTAATATTTTTCATCGAAGATCTCGACTAAGTTATTTACTCCCATAGCTAATCCCATACGAGCTTTAGAATAATTAGAGAAATATTCTACTACTTTAAAGTATTCTTGGAAGTTGGAAATCATTACTGTTTGTCCTAATTTACAAAGTAGTTCGGCACGGTCTAAGAAATCGCGTTCATCAATTTCGCCTTCCGCTTTTAAGTTAGAAAGGGTGATTTCAAAAACTACAAAAGTATTTTCTTTATCTACTTTATTTTCTTGAATGAACATTTCATACGAACGCTCATACATGTCCATATTAACTTTAGTAACCGGTCTGAAACTTCCTCTTAAAGCCAAAATGTTCTTCTTATATAAAACAGCAGCTGGTAAAATGTTTTTTCCATCTGGACCAAACATTACGGCATCGGTCATTCCATTTTTCACTAATTGTAAACTCATCAAACGATTATCAACATCAGCAAAACGAGGACCAGAGAAGTTAATCGTATCAATTTCTAATTGGTCTTTATCTAAGTGGTCGTATAAGTAACGCAGTAATTTTTTCGGGTCATTATATTTGTAAAAAGCACCGTAAATTAAGTTCACTCCTAAAATTCCCAGTGTTTCTTGCTGAAGTTTAGCATCATTTTCTTTAAAACGAATGTGAAGTATAATTTCATTGTATGCTTCATCAGGCTCTACTTGATAAACAATTCCAACCCATCCATGTCCTTTGTATTGCTTTGCAAAATCGATTGTAGCTACAGTATTAGCATAACTAAAAAACAATTTATTTGGATGTTTGTCTCTGCTTAAACGTTGTTCCACCAAATTGATTTCATGAGTAAGCATTTTTTTTAAGCGACTTTCTGTTACATAACGTCCGTCAACTTCCTCACCATAAATAGCATCGCTAAAATCTTTATCGTAAGCCGACATGGCCTTTGCAATTGTTCCAGAAGAAGCACCAGCTCTAAAAAAGTTTCTAACCGTCTCTTGACCCGCCCCAATTTCAGCAAATGTCCCATAAATATTTTCATTAAGATTAATTCTCAATGCCTTATCTTTAATGGAAGGGATTTGCTCTATCTGTTTATCACCACGAACTTTAATATCTGTAACCATACTTTTCATCTGAAAAATTTATTTTGGGGGCAAATGTGAATAATTTAAGCCTATGCAAAGTTAATCATTTTATAAAAACAACCATAATTATTGTTATTTTTGTGAAAAACATAATTGTGAAAGTTTATTTTCTTGGAACAGGTACATCTCAAGGCATTCCAGTAATTGGAAGCCATCATTCTGTTTGTTTGAGTGCGGATGAAAAAGACAAGCGATTGCGGGTATCCGTTTGGGTTGAAACAGAAAAAGTTTCTCTTGTTATCGATTGTGGTCCCGATTTTAGGCAACAAATGCTAAATTCGAAATGCGAAAAAATAGAGGCACTGTTATTTACTCACGAGCATTCTGATCATACAGCCGGATTAGATGATATTCGTCCGTTTTTCTTTAAGCAAGGTGCTATTCCTATTTACGCCCATCAACGCGTTTTAAAAAACCTTGAAAAAAGATTTGATTATATTTTTGAAACTGAAAACAAGTATCCAGGAGCACCATCAATTATTGAAAATGAAGTGGTAAATAATCAGCCTTTTACGGTGAATAACGAAACAATTGTTCCTGTTAATGCTTTTCACGGTTCGTTACAAGTTTTTGGATACCGCATCCAAGATTTTGTGTATTTAACGGATGTAAAAACTATCGAAGCCTGTGAAATTGTCAAAATAAAAGATTGTAAAGTATTGGTAGTAAATTGTTTAAGAGAAGAACCACATGCAACACATTTTAATTTAGAAGAAGTGTTACATTTTATATCTTTGGTGCGTCCAAAAACAACTTATTTAACACACATTAGTCATTTGTTTGGTTTTCATGAAGAAATTCAGAAGAAATTGCCAGAAAATGTGTTTGTAGCTTATGATAATTTAGAAATTAATATTTAAGATTTATGAAGAACGTAATTTTGTATGCTTTGATTTTTTCGTTATTGTTTAATGTGTTTCAATACGTAAATGCAACAAAAATATTAGACGCTAAAGATAAAGAAGTACTGAAAGTAAAAGCAAATTTAAAAACCTCAAGAGATTCAGTAGCTTCATTAGCCAATGCTAATTATTTTGCATTAGAAAGTGATGAAGATGCGCAAGAATACTTTTATTCTAATAATTTAGATTATCAGAAAGTAGCAGTTAAAGTCAAAGAAGATTTAATTGCTTTAAATGAAAGTGCTAATGGAAATCCATTAGTACCGTATGAACCAATTGACGGAAAGCCTTTTTTAGTTAATTCGTCAAAAGTTTTAAATCATAGATGGATAATAGCTGAATTTTCTAATGGAGATTTATGGGGTCAAATTTTAATAAAATACTTTGTTTCTGAAACAAAACCAACAGACTTTGAAACTGTAGAAACGGTTTTATACGAAAGACAAACAAAAGAATAAATAAATTACAACGCATGGCAACTACAACAGCGAAAACTCAATTAGAATGTTATTTTGATGAATTCAGAAAGGATATAATTGGAATCAATCAAACATTTCAATCGCCATTTGGGGAAAAGAGAATTATTTATACCGATTGGACGGCGAGCGGAAGATTATATCGCCCGATTGAAGAAAAGTTGATGAATGAATTTGGACCATTCGTTGCCAATACACATACCGAAACTTCTGTGACCGGAACCGCGATGACAATAGCATATCATGAAGCGCGTCATATCATTAAGAAACATGTAAACGCTAGTGAAAATGATATTCTAATTACCGATGGAACAGGTATGACAGGTGTTGTAAATAAGTTTCAACGTATTTTAGGACTTCGTATTCCCGAAAATTTGAAAGAGTTTACAGCAATTCCAGATGCGATAAGACCTATTGTTTTTATTTCGCACATGGAACACCATTCGAATCAAACTTCTTGGTTGGAAACAATTGCAGATGTGGTTATTATTCCAGCAGATGAAAATGGGTTGTTTAGCATAGAAAATCTAAAAATATTATTAGAAAAATACCAAGACAGAAGTTTTAAAATTGCTTCTATTACATCTTGTTCAAATGTTACAGGAATTAAAACGCCATATCACGAAGTAGCAAAATTAATGCATCAAAACAATGGGGTTTGTTTTGCTGATTTCGCTTGTTCAGGTCCTTATGTAAATATCAACATGCATCCGGAAGATACAGAAAGTTATTTGGATGCGATTTTCTTCTCACCACATAAGTTTTTAGGTGGTCCTGGGACTTCGGGAGTTTTAATTTTTAATAAAAACTTATACAAAAATAACGTCCCTGATTGTCCAGGGGGTGGAACTGTAAGCTGGACTAATCCTTGGGGTGAACACAAATACATAGATAACATCGAAGATAGAGAAGATGGTGGAACTCCAGGGTTCTTACAAGTGATGAAAACTGCTTTGGCAATTCAGTTGAAAGACAAAATGGGAGTTCAAAATATTTTAGACAGAGAACATGAATTAATCGATTATGTATTTCAAAAATTAGGCAATATTGATAATCTTCATATTCTTGCAAATCAACAACAAGACAGATTAGGGGTTATTTCTTTTTATATTGATGATTTACATTATAATTTAGGAGTAAAACTATTAAATGATAAATTCGGAATTCAAACACGTGGTGGTTGTAGTTGTGCGGGTACTTACGGACATTATTTATTGCACGTTGACCAAGAAACATCGCACAATTTAGTTTGTAAAATTACATCAGGCGATTTAATTCAAAAACCAGGATGGATTCGTATGTCAATTCATCCAACAACTACAACGGAAGAAATTGAATTTGTTTGCGAAAACATTAAAGCTTTAGCTGCCAATCACAAAGAATGGAGTGAGGACTATGAATACAATCCAAGAACTAATGAATTTACCCATATAAATGCCAAAGGAGAAATTAAAAAAATGGTTCACAATTGGTTTCAATTATAAAGAAAAAGCTCAGTATTTACTGAGCTTTTTCTTTAATATGTTTCCATCTTTTATGCGTCCACAAGTAAAATTCGGGAGCTTCGTAGATTTGTTCTTCTACTAATTTCAAGAAT
The DNA here is from genome assembly GCF_002422095.1 of Flavobacterium sp. UBA6195. Taxonomy (GTDB): domain Bacteria; phylum Bacteroidota; class Bacteroidia; order Flavobacteriales; family Flavobacteriaceae; genus Flavobacterium. The sequence continues at coordinate 76 of NZ_DITB01000101.1, read as the reverse complement.
TTATCGGTAATCTCATAATTTGGAACTGATTTAGCGTCTTCAGAAAGTATCTCAAAACTTGCTTCGTAATAGCCTC
>NZ_DITB01000069.1 GCF_002422095.1 Flavobacterium sp. UBA6195 | reverse complement strand
CAAACATTCCTTCAAGTGCCATGACTTTAAGCGGTTTTAGTGTTGATAAAGCAAGACATTTTACTTACTTTTTTGGAAAACATGAAAATGCATCCTATTTTCATATTTGTGAAGGGGCTCCTGCGCTCGATGATTCTAAAAATAATCATTTAACCGGTAAATTAATAGCTTCATTAATCACCGATTTCATGAAAGCAAAAATGGGATAAAACCAATTTGCTTAAAATAACACTATCTTTGTACTCTTATCGAACTTATTTGATAGGAAAATTAATTATTTATGACATTTAACGAATTAAAATTATTTAACAATATACAACAAGCTTTAGAAGAAGAAGGCTATACTAACCCCACTCCTATTCAAGAACAAGCCATTCCTGAAATATTAGCAGGACAAGATTTAGTGGCTTGTGCTCAAACTGGAACAGGAAAAACAGGTGCTTTCGCCATTCCAATCCTAAATTTAATTCACCGAATTGTAGGTTCGGCAAAAAAAGCAAAACATATTAGAACTTTAGTAGTAACTCCTACTAGAGAATTAGCTATACAAATTGACGAAAGTTTTAAAACATACGGAAAATATACCAATGTTAAGTCATTAGTAATTTTTGGTGGTGTAAATCAAGTGCCTCAGGTAAATGAGTTAAAAATGGGTGTTGATGTATTAATCGCAACTCCAGGGAGACTTTTAGATTTACACAAACAAGGTTTTATCGATTTGAATCACATGCATCATTTGGTTTTAGACGAAGCCGATCAAATGCTAGACATGGGATTTATTAATGATGTAAAGAAAATCATCAAATTAACTCCTGAAAACCGCCAAACGTTATTGTTTTCTGCAACGATGCCTTTAGCCATTAGAGAATTAGCGGATACTTTTTTAACACGACCAAAATACATTTCGGTTACACCCATTTCGAGTACGGCTGAAAATGTAACGCAAAAAGTATATTTTGTTAACAAAGACGAAAAACGTTTACTTTTAAAACAGTTAATTATTCAGGAAAGCTTGAGTAATGCTTTAGTGTTTACCAGAACGAAACACGGTGCTGACAATATTGTAAAAGTGTTGAAAAAAGCAAGTATTAAAGCTGAAGCTATTCACGGAGACAAATCTCAAAATGCACGTCAAAGAGTTTTAGAGCAGTTTAAAAATAAAGAAATCGATATTTTAGTCGCTACCGATATTGCGGCAAGAGGAATTGATATCGAACAACTTCCATTCGTAATTAACTTTGATATTCCAAATATTTCAGAAACCTATGTGCATCGAATTGGTCGTACAGGTCGTGCTGGAAATTCAGGATTGGCGATTTCATTCTGTGGAAAAGACGAAAAACCCTATTGGCAAGACATTGAGAAATTAATTCGAATGAAAGTCAAAGTGATTACCGATCATCCATATGAATGGAAAGATGAAGTTAAAAATCCAGATGCAAAACCGGATTTAAGAAATAAAAATAAGATGAATCCGAATTCAAAATCAAGAAAATCGGATGCTTCAAAGAAAAACAAAAAACGTTGGTATTAACCAACGTTTTTTATTTGCTTAAACGTTTAATAGTTGTAAAAAGTTTGTATCCTTCAAACGGCTTTACAATTACTTCATCAATTTGTGCTTCTATTATTTTTTCTTCAATATCTTGTTTATCAAAAGCTGTTACAGCAATAATTGGAGTAGTTATTCCTTTTTCTCGAATCAATTTAGATGTTTCGAAACCATTAATAATTGGCATGTTAATATCCATTAAAATGGCATCAAAATGTATTTTATCTACTAAATCTAATGCTTCATAACCATTATCTACAATATCGCATTTAAAATTATTATTTTCTAATAATCGCTTTGTTACAACTTGATTGATTTTATTGTCTTCAACTACTAAAATCCTATATTCCTTCAATACGGAAACATCTACGGCTAAATTATTAATTATTGCATTTACTTTAGAAATATTTGAATCTAGAGGTAGTGTAAAGGTTATTGTTGTTCCTTTTCCTTCTTCACTTTCCAAATGAATTGTTCCTTGGAATAATTCAACTAATTTTTTTACGATAGTTAATCCTAATCCTGTTCCTTGATAATCATCTTCTTTACGATAGACTTGTACAAATTTTTCAAAAACTTTATTTTGATTTTCTTTGGCTATTCCTATACCATTATCAATAACTTGAAATTGAATATGATATTTTGTTCCCACTATTTGAAGTGTTTTAGCTTTCACAATTATTTTACCATTATAGGTGAATTTTAGTGAATTGCTGAGTAAATTTATAAAAATTTGAGAAAGGCGAATTTTATCTCCAACTAAAACTTCTGGGATTGAATTATCAACTTCAATGAAAATTTGGTTGTTATTTTTAATGGCCAAAAAGTGAAGCGAATCTTTTATAACCGTTAATTCGTCTTGGATATTGAAAACCATATCTTCTAAAACTACTTGGTTTTCTTCAATTTTATAAACTTTTAAAATATCATTTACTAATGACAATAAATAGTTAGCAGAAAATTTTAAGGATTTTAAATGCGGGCTGTTTTTTAATTCTTTATGTTCGTCTAAAATAATATCAGTAATTCCAACTACTCCATAAAGAGGCGTTCTTAATTCGTGACTTATGGTTGAAATAAACTGCGTTTTTAATTGTGATGCTTCTTCTGCTTTTTCTTTAGCTTCTAATAATGCAATATTGGCTTCTTTTAAATCTATATTGGCTTTAGCTTTTGTTTTATTATTTCTAATCAAAGATAATAGCAAAAGCATCAAAATAAAAAAGATGACCCCTAATAGAATAACAAAAACTCGATTGGCCTGAAGTTTTTCAGCTTGAATCTCTTTCTCTTTTTTTATTTGATCAATTTCTCTATTAATCTCATCGTGTTCTATTTGTAATCCACCTACCTTAACATCATTTAAACGTTCTTCATTGTAAATCTTATCTTGTAATTCATCGTGTTTTAAAAGATAGAAATGCGCTTTTTCGAAATTTTTAATTTTATAATAAAAGTTTGAAATATCATTATAAACATCACTTGCGTTAGATTTAATTAACTCAACATCATTCTGCTCACAATAGTTAACTGCCTTTAAATAATACTCTTCTGCTTTTTTGTTATTATTTAAACTATTGTAATATAAACCAAAATTTGAATTCAACGAGATTTTCGATTCGATATCTCCATTTTTATCGACATAGTCTTTGACATCATTAAAATACTGAATACCATTACTAAAATCTTCAACTGCAAAGTAAGCACTTCCAATATTCAACTTTGAAAACATAATTTCATACTCATCTTTATGTTGAATTGAATATTTTAACCCTTCTTTATAATGCTTAATTCCTTTTTGAAAATCGATTTTTCTATAACAATAAACATTACCTAAATTATTGTTTAACCAACCTTTAACCGTATCGTTATTAACTTTATTGGCTAAAACTAAACCCTTATTGTAATATTCAATTGCTTTTTGATAATCGGAGAACTCTTCAAAATTAAGACCTATAAGATTGTAAGCCTTAGATGCAATTAAATCATCGTTATTCTTCGTAGCAGTAATTAATGCCTTTTGAGCATAATCTAAAGATTTTTTTGTATCAAGTTTTAAAAAGCTATTACCAGCTTGTTTTAATAACTCATTAGCCTCTTTTCTTCTTGAATTTGTATCTTGTGCAAATCCTAAAATAAAAGATAAATAGAAAAATAAAACAAAATAAAACCGCTTATAAGTTATCATGTAACTGTTTTAAATAGGATTGATTTTAAGAACTACTAAAATAAAAAAAAATCCTGACTAAATCAGGATTTTATAACAAATGTTTCTTTTACTATTTATTTAAAAATAATATGGACCTGACCATGAACTACTCTCTGTAGCTGAACAATTAGCTCTAACATAAAAACCTATAAAAGAACATGTTACATTTGACAAACTCTTAGAAGTTGTTGAAGTTGTAAAAGCATTTGACGTATAACTTGGTTGATCACCAGCTCTTACTACACAGATTGTATAATTTTGAGCATTTATACTACTGTCCCAAGTAAACATTCTCGTAGCTCCTGTTGAACAAGTTCCTGATGTAATGTAAGAATTTAAATTTATTGGAGCAGGGCAACTACTAACAGTTGTATAAGTATATTTAATAAAATTACTTGTGTCTGTAGGAGCAGCCGAACTACAAACGGCTCTTACATAAAAATCATATGTAGTATTAGATTGGAAACCACTTAATGTGATATTGTTTGAGATAAATTGTGTACTCGTGTTTACCCTTGTACCTGAACCTAGAGTAAATCCAACTGGTCCATATTCAACCTCATAATAAGAAGGACTAGAACTGTTGTAACTTAAACTTAGAGTTACACTAGTTCCTGTCGACTGAGAAAATGTTGCCGATGCGACACCTGTACATTGACCTTGATCGGTTGTGATACTACTTAATTTTGTTACAACACTTTCATTACTATCACTACAAATACCTGTAAAATATAAATCGTAAGTTGTACTTGGATTCAAATTCTCAAAATACACTGTATTATCAGAAGTTGTAATAACTCTTCCTGTTCCTTGATTAAAACCAGTTGGTCCAATTTCAATTCTTGTAGAATTTACATTGTTTCTTTTATTAAATAGAACGTAAATTGTTGTAGGTTCAGTAGTGTAATTTTCAATTGTAATTTTTCCACATGAATCCCCACTTTCTTCACTTGAACAAGCTGAAATCAGAAATACGCTAGCAAATAAGAGTAAAATTTTAATTGTTGTCTTCATAAATTGATTTTTTTAATAGTTAAGGGTATTTCAAAGAAAATACACACAAAACAAAAAAAAAAAAACAATTAACCTAATAAAAACATTAAAACTTTAATAAATTATATAAATAAAAAAATCCTGACTAAATCAGGATTTTATAACAAATGTTTATCGTGTTAATTTTTTGTATTTTATACGAGTTGGCGTTACATCTTTTCCAAGGCGTTTACGTTTGTTTTCTTCGTATTCTGTAAAACTTCCTTCAAAACTATATACTTGAGAATCACCTTCAAAAGCTAGAATATGAGTACAAACTCTATCTAAAAACCATCTGTCGTGCGAAATAATAACTGCACAACCTGCAAAGTTTTCCAAACCTTCTTCTAAAGCTCGTAAAGTATTAACGTCTAAGTCATTGGTTGGCTCATCCAGTAATAACACGTTTCCTTCTTCTTTCAATGTCATAGCTAAGTGAAGACGATTTCGTTCTCCACCCGATAAAGTAGCTACTTTTTTGTTTTGATCGCTTCCACCAAAATTAAAACGAGATAAATACGCTCTCGAATTTACTTGTCTTCCGCCCATCATAATTAATTCTTGACCATCGCAGAAGTTTTCCCAAATCGATTTATTTACATCTATATTAGCATGAGTTTGGTCTACATAAGCAATTTTTACGGTATCGCCAATAGTAAACGAACCTGCATCTGGAGTTTCTTCTCCCATAATCATTCTGAAAATGGTTGATTTACCAGCACCATTTGGACCAATAATTCCAACAATTCCCGCTTGTGGCAATACAAAATTTAAATCATCGTATAACAATTTATCTCCAAATGCCTTTGCTACATTTTTAGCTTCAATAACATTTGTTCCTAAACGAGGTCCGTTTGGAATGTAGATTTCTAATTTTTCGTCTAATTCTTTTTGGTCTTCATTCAATAATTTATCGTAGTTCTGTAAACGAGCTTTTTGTTTGGTTTGACGTCCTTTTGCTCCTTGACGTACCCAATCCAACTCACGTTCTAATGTTTTTCTACGTTTGGATGCAACTTTTTCTTCTTGTTCTAAACGTTTTGATTTTTGGTCTAACCAAGAAGAATAATTCCCTTTCCATGGAATACCTTCTCCTCTATCTAGTTCCAAAATCCAACCCGCAACGTTATCTAAGAAATATCTATCGTGCGTTACAGCAATTACAGTTCCAGCATATTGTTGTAAATGTTGCTCTAACCAAAGTACCGATTCCGCATCCAAGTGGTTGGTTGGCTCATCTAATAACAATACATCAGGTTGTTGTAATAATAAACGACATAAAGCTACACGACGTTTTTCTCCTCCTGATAATACACTAATCGGCGTATCAGAATCTGGAGTACGAAGCGCATCCATTGCAATTTCTAATTTATTATCAATTTCCCAAGCACCACAAGCATCAATTCTGTCTTGTAATTCTGCCTGACGATCCATTAGTTTTTGCATTTTATCGGCATCTTCATAAACTTCTGGTAAACCAAAATCGTCGTTGATTTTGTTGAATTCTTCCAATAAAGCAAAAATCTCCGCAGCTCCTTCACGAACTACTTCAATTACGGTTTTAGTTTCGTCTAATTTTGGCTCTTGTTCTAAATATCCTACTGAATATCCTGGTGCAAAAACAACATCTCCTTGATAGTTTTTATCTACTCCAGCGATAATCTTCAATAGCGAAGATTTTCCGGAACCGTTTAAACCTAAAATCCCAATTTTGGCTCCGTAAAAGAAACTTAAATAGATGTTTTTTAATACTTGTTTGTCACTTCCTTGGTAAGCTTTGCTTACTTTTTGCATGGAGAAAATGACTTTCTTATCGTCTGACATATATAATATGTTTGATTTATGATTATTAAAACTTTGTACTTTTTACTTTTCTCTTTTTTTACACTCTACCTTTCAAGGCATTAAAAACCCAAGCAATAGCAAAGAAACCAACACCAACAGCTGAAAATCCCCAACCTGCAACATCGGCATATCTATAAATTCCTAAGCCAATCAATAATAATCCCATTAAAATCATAATGAAAGTGGCCCAAGCCAAAATTGTATTTTTATTCATTCCCATAATTCAATATTTTTAACTAAAGTTTTGTAAATTTAGGACTGCGAAGGTACAAATTTTAAAACTTTTTATACTTTGTATTAATTGAAAATTTTAATCAACATTTCCTTCAATAAATCGTGTTGCGTCATAGAGGAAGCGCCTACACCTTTACTTTTAACATCAATATCGCGCAAAGCCGCCACAATAGCACTTACTTTTTTCATGGGATAATTTCGAAATGCTACTTCGTAATCTTTAACAAAATAAGGACTCACTTTTAAAACTTTAGCCGCATTGAACTGCGATTTATCCTTTAATCCGTGATATTGTAACAATTGCGAAAAGAAACCAAATACTAATCCTGTTGTAACCACTATTGGATTGTCTTTTGGATTTTGAGAGAAATGATCGATAATTTTATAAGCTTTCAATTGGTCTTTTTCGCCAATAGCTTTTCGTAATTCAAAGTTGTTGTAATCTTTACTAAAACCGATATTTTCTTCAATATCTTTTGGTGTAAACGTATGTCCTTTAGGAAGAATAATTTTTAGTTTTTCTAATTCATTATTGATTTTAGATAAATCCGTTCCTAAAAATTCTACTAAGATAGCGGCTGCTTTTGGTTCGATGCTATAACCTTGTCCAGATAAAACGCGTTTAATCCAATCACCAACCTGGTTTTCATACATTTTTTTACTTTCGTAAACTACTCCGACTTTATCTAAAAGTTTCGTTACTTTTTTTCGTTTATCTAAAGTTTTGTATTTGTAAGCAAAAACTAAAACTGTTGTTGGCTGCGGATTTTCAGCATAAGCTTCTAACTTTTCGATATGACGTGATAATTCCTGAGCTTCTCTAACAACCACTACTTGTCGATCAGCCATCATAGGATACCGTTTAGCATTTCCAACCACATCTTCCATCGTAACATCTCTACCATATAAAATCGTTTGATTAAAATCGCGCTCGTGTTCTTGCAAGATATTTTGTTCAATAAATTCAGTTAATTTATCAATATAATAAGGTTCATCACCCATAAAAAAGTAAATGGGTTTGATGTTTCCGGCTTTTATATCTTTTGTAATTTGAATTACTTCATCCATTTTTTAAGTATTCAGTGTTCAGTAGCAGTTGGCAGTTAGTATAAAATAACTATTTTTGTTTCATGCAAAAGTTGAACTTTCCAGTTTATTCCTTTCGGTTCAAAAATAGTGAAAATAAAGTGTCTATTTTTGATGAAATTAGAAAAAAATTTATTCTTCTTACACCCGAAGAATGGGTGCGTCAACACGTAGTTCAGTTTTTGTTGCAAGATAAAAAGTATCCAAAATCGTATATTAACGTTGAAAAATTAATTAAAATTAACGATTTAAGTAAACGTTATGATGGTGTTGTTTTTGAACCTAATGGAGAAATATTTTTATTAATCGAATGCAAAGCACCTGAAGTTCCTATTTCCCAACAAACATTTGACCAAATTGCTCGTTATAACTTAGTTTTAAAAGCGAAATATTTAATGGTGACCAACGGACTAAATCATTATTTTTGCCAAATGGATTTTGAAAATGAGAAATATGTTTTCTTGAAAGAACTTCCTGAATATTCAAATTAGCCATGGAAAAACGCGATTTAATACAAGCTGAAATTGAAAAATTAGGATATTTTCTACAACGTTTATTAGCAAATTTTTTGAATGGAAATTCGACAGAAAATTCTATTGAAGCAGCTGATTTAGTAACAAATGAGTTTAAAAATGAATTAGATTTTGATTTACCTCATTTTGTTTCACTTTCAAATATTGAAATGAAAAAATACCTTTCTAATTTTAATTTTAATGAGCATCATCTGGAAAAATTAGCTGATTTGCTAATTGAAATGAATTCATCAAAAAAACATTTAACAAAAGCGTTAGAATTACTTGATTTGGTAGATGAAATTTCAAACTCATATTCTTTTGAACGAAATAATAAAAAAATAAAAATTCAACAATTTCTTAATCAATAAGCACTTGAAAAAAATAGCAGTAGTCATATTAAATTGGAACGGAGCCAAATTGTTAGAACAGTTTTTGCCTTCGGTAATGGCGTTTTCTGATGAAGCTACTATTTATGTAGCTGATAATGCTTCTACTGACACTTCAATTGAAGTGATTCAAAACCAATTCCCATCGGTTAAAATCATTCAAAACACGGGCAATTTTGGCTTTGCAAAAGGGTATAATGAAGCCTTGAAGTTTGTAGAAGAAGAATACTACGCTTTAGTAAATTCTGATATTGAAGTAACCGAAAATTGGTTAACCCCTATTATAGAAATCTTTGAAAACCAACCCGAGACTGCCATCATACAACCAAAGTTATTAGATTTCAAAAAGAAAACGCATTTTGAATACGCTGGTGGCGCTGGTGGTTTTATTGATAAATTTGGTTATCCGTTTTGCCGTGGACGAATATTTGATACGGTTGAAGAAGATAAAAATCAATATGATGATGAAATCGAAATCTTTTGGGCTACCGGAGCTTGTTTCTTTATCCGAAAAGATGTTTATCGCAAATTAAATGGTTTTGATGATGATTTCTTTGCGCATCAAGAAGAAATTGATTTGTGTTGGAGGGCTTTTAATTTGGGCTACAAAACAAAATACACTCCAAAATCAATAGTGTATCACGTTGGTGGTGCTACTTTAAACGAAGGAAATCCGAGAAAAACCTTTTTAAATTTCAGAAATTCATTGTTGATGTTAACCAAGAATTTACCGAAAAATCAATTGTTCCCAATCCTTTTAATGCGATTGTGTTTAGATGGATTAGCGGGAATTCAATTTATTTTGAAAGGGAAATTCACACATTGTTGGGCAATTTTAAAGGCTCATTTTTATTATTATCATCTTGCAAATCAATTTTATAAGAAAAGAGGTGCAATTCAAAAATCAAATTACTTCAAAACAAATAGTATCGTTTATCGTTATTTTATCAAGAATGGCAAGGTCTTTGCTGACCTTTTTTAACAATAGTTTAGGTTTAAAAAAGCTATTTTTTAACAATTTCCATTTAATTTTGTAAAAAAATAAGTATCGTATGAGAAGAGTAATGTTATTCGCCACAGTAGCTGCTATTTCATTAAGTTCTTGTGTTTCAAAAAAGAAATACACGGAATTAGAAGCTAAAAACAAAGAAATTCAAGATTTATTAAACACAGCAACCGTAAAATTAAATACGTGTTTGACTGAAAGAGAAGCTTTAGCACAACAAGTTGACTTCTTAAAGAAAAACAATACCGATTTAATTAACAACATGGGGAATTTAACTACGTTAACTACCAAAGGTGCTGAAAATCTGGAAAAATCTTTAGAAAGTTTAAAAGAGAAAGATTTAAAAATCACACGTTTACAAGACGCTTTAACTAAAAAAGACAGTGTAACATTGGCTCTAGTTACAAGTTTAAAGCGTGAAGTAGGAATCGACGATCCAGACATTAACATCAATGTTGAAAAAGGAGTTGTGATGATTTCGATTGCTGATAATTTATTATTCAAATCGGGAAGTTACGAAGTAAGTGATAAAGCAAAAGGTGTTTTAGCAAAAGTGGCTAAAGTAATCAACAGCAAACCAGACTTCGAATGTATGGTAGAAGGTCACACAGACAATGTGCCAATTAAAAATGCAGTTTTATTAGACAACTGGGATTTATCGGTAAAAAGAGCCACTTCAATCGTAAGAGTTTTACATAAAGACTTAGGTGTTAGTCCAAAACAATTAATTCCAGCTGGAAGAAGTTCGTACATTCCTTTAGTAGAAAACGATTCTCCTGCAAACAGAGCTAAAAACAGAAGAACGCGCATCATCATTATGCCAAAAATTGACCAATTCTACGATATGTTAGAAAAGGAAATGAAAAACTTAGAAGGGAAATAATTTACCTTTAAAGTATAAAAAAACGCCTCAAGTGATTGAGGTGTTTTTATTTTATAATATATCCAAACTTCCTTTTCCTTCACGAATAACTTCTGGTTCATAGCCTGTTAAATCAATGATGGTTGAAGCAACGTTATCTCCGTAACCGCCATCAATAACCAAATCTACTTTATTTTGCCATTTTTCAAAAATCAATTCTGGGTCGGTTGAATATTCAATTACCTCATCTTCATCATGAATGGATGTCGAAACAATAGGATTTCCTAATAGTTTTACAATTTCACGAGCAATGTTATTATCTGGAACACGAATACCAACGGTTTTCTTCTTTCTGAATTCTTTTGGTAAATCGTTATTTCCTGGTAAAATAAACGTGTAAGGTCCGGGTAAAGCACGTTTTAAGATTTTAAAAGTCGATGTGTCAATTTGTTTCACATAATCAGAAAGATTACTCAAATCAGAACAAACAAAGGAAAAATTGGCTTTTTCTAATTTAATGCCTTTAATTTTGGCAATTTTCTCCAACGCACGAGAATTGGTAATATCGCAACCTAAACCATAAACAGTATCTGTTGGATAAATGACTAAACCTCCATTTTTTAAAACGGCAACCACTTTTTTAATTGCGGCTTCACTGGGTTTGTCTTCGTATATTTTAATTATTTCTGACATCTTATTTTTGTTTCAAGTTAATTTAAACTTCTATCCTATAACTTCCAACTTAGCAAATCGCAACAACAACTTTTTCAAACCACCTACATCAAAACGAATTTCGGCTTTTTTGTCTGCTCCTACTCCTTCGATGTTTACGATTTGTCCTTTTCCAAAACGTTCGTGCATTACGATATTACCAACAGCTAAACTACTATCAAACAAATTAGCCTTACTTCCATTTTTATTATTAGAAACAGGTTTTAGTTTTCTAATATTCGGAATATTTATTCCCCCTTCGGGGGTTAGGGGGCTTTTTGGTGGTGTTCCTGCGGTTGGTTTAGATAAACGTAATTTCGATTTATCAATATCGCCAAAAACATCAATATCCATAACTGGTTTGTAACGATAACCCGTGTCTACCGGATTCAAATATTCTAAATATTTATCATCAATTTCTTCAATAAAACGCGAAGGTTCACTATCTACTAATTTTCCCCAACGGTAACGCGATTGTGCATACGTCAAATACGCTTGATGCTCGGCACGCGTTAAAGCCACGTAAAATAAACGACGTTCTTCTTCTAATTCGCTTCTTGTATTCAAACTCATGGCACTTGGAAACAAATCTTCTTCTAATCCCACAATAAACACATGTGGAAATTCTAATCCTTTTGCCAGGTGAATCGTCATAAGTGCTACTCTATCGTCATCACCAGTATCTTTATCTAAATCGGTTGCTAATGCTACGTCTTCTAAAAATTCGGCTAACGCACCTCTTGCTCCGTCGATTTCTTTTTGACCTTCGGTGAAGTCTTTGATACCGTTTAGTAATTCTTCAATATTTTCAATTTTCGCAATTCCTTCTGGAGTTCCGTCTTTCTTAAGCTCTTGAACTAATCCTGTCTTCTTCGTAACATGATCAGTTAAGAAAAACGCATCTTGATTTTCGTTAATGACTTGAAAACTTTTAATCATCGTCACAAAATCATTCAATTTAGCTTTTGTTCCTGCGTTTAGTTTCAAATCAATTTTATCAATGTGTTCCATTACTTCAAAAATAGAACGCTTGTAATGATTGGCGGCAACCGTTAATTTTTCAACCGTTGTATCTCCAATTCCTCTGGCTGGATAATTAATCACACGAACCAAAGCTTCTTCGTCTTTTGGATTAATTACCAATCGCAAATAGGCTAAAACATCTTTGATTTCCTTACGTTGATAAAACGATAAACCACCATAAATTCGGTACGGAATATCGCGTTTACGTAACGCATCTTCCATAGCACGAGATTGCGCATTGGTTCGATACAAAATCGCAAATTGTCCATTTAACATTTGGTGTTGCATCTTTTGTTCGAAAATAGTTGCCGCTACAAAACGCCCTTCTTCACCATCGGTTAAACTGCGGTGAACTTTTATTTTTGGTCCATCATCGTTCGATGTCCAAACGATTTTATCTAACTTGGTTTTATTCTTATCAATTACGTTATTCGCAGCCTCTACAATATTTTTCGAAGAACGATAATTTTGTTCCAAACGGTACATTTGTACGTTGTCGTAATCTTTTTGGAAATTTAAAATGTTATTGATATTTGCACCTCGGAAAGCATAAATACTTTGCGCATCATCACCTACTACACAAATATTTTGGAATCTATCGGATAAAGCACGAACAATCAAATATTGTGAATGATTCGTATCTTGGTACTCATCTACTAAAATATATCGAAATCGATCTTGATATTTTGCTAAAACATCTGGAAAACGACTCAATAACTCATTGGTTTTCAATAGTAAATCATCAAAATCCATCGCACCCGATTTAAAACAACGCTCTACGTATTGTTGATAAATTTCGCCCATACGCGGTTTTTTACTCATAGCATCGGCTTCTTGTAACTCGGGATTATTGAAATAGGCTTTTACTGTGATTAAGGAGTTTTTATAAGATGAAATTCGCCCTAAGATTTGCTTTGGTTTGTAAATATCTTTGTCCAATTGCATTTCTTTGATAATGGCCCCAATCAATCGCACCGAATCTTGTGTGTCGTAAATCGTGAAATTAGAAGGGTAACCTAGCTTTTCAGCTTCAATACGTAAAATCTTGGCAAAAACAGAGTGAAAAGTTCCCATCCAAAGATTTTTAGCTTCGTTATTTCCAACGATATCAGCAATACGCTTTTTCATTTCACGTGCAGCTTTATTGGTAAACGTTAACGCCAAAATATTAAATGCATCCACACCTTGACTCATCAAGTTAGCAATACGAACAGTTAGCACTCGGGTTTTTCCAGAACCTGCACCTGCAATCACAATCATAGGTCCGTCTTTTTGTAAAACCGGAAGTTGTTGTGCTTCATTCAATTGGCTAATATAACGCTGCATTTCATTCATAGAATTCCATAACTTTTAACTAATTTACAAAAATACACTTTGATTAGTGTTAATACAAAAGAAGTTATCAACTCTTTTTAAGATAATACCAACAAAAGAAAATCTATTTGAATTTTAATTTTTTTAATCTTAATTTGCGACATATTTAAATTAATTAAAAATGGCCATAGAAGATAAATTATTAGAAATTGCAGCATACACATTACCCGCTTTTATTACGGGAGGTGTTGCATTTGTAATGATGCAAAAGTTTTATAACAGTGAAGAAAGCAAACGTAAATTTGAATTGTTAAGAGAAAATCAAAAACAAGCCTTACCAATTCGATTGCAAGCGTATGAGCGTATGGTTTTATTTTTAGAGCGAATTAACCCTGCGCAACTCTTGTTACGTGTAGCACCAATTAGTCAATCAAAAGATGATTACGCTACCTTGTTAGTTCATCACATTCAAACAGAATATGAGCACAATTTAACACAACAAATATATTTAACTTCAGAAACTTGGGACATTGTGTTGAAAGCTAAAAATAGTACGGTACAAATTATTCGTAAAAATGCAGTTAGGGAAGATATTTCAAGTGCTGATAAATTGAGAGAAGCCATAATGATAGAAATGACTGAAAATGAAGCTCCAAGTACAATTGGAATTAGCTATTTGAAAGAAGAATTGAAAAGAGTTTTTTAAATACAAATCCCGAGTTGAAGCTCGGGATTTTTTTTATTTTTCGTTTAAGAACTTCCAATACAACTCTTTCATGATTTCATCTGAAGTCGACGCTAATTTTTCAACTAGAATTCTGTATTCTGGTTTTTTGAGTAATAAGCGAACGTTGTCTCTTCCAAACTTAGTGAACTGCCATTTGTGATGTACCGTTGCTTTAAACAATAACTCAATTACTTTTTCATCATTCGGATTTAGTTGTAATAACAATTCTAAAGCATTTTGTCTAACAGAACTTTCATAATTTTCAGAAGCAAAACCTAACAATTGATTATACGAAGTAGCTTTCACTTGCTCCGGCAAATTTTCTGTATTCATTGCTAAAGCTAACCAAGTCAAACGGAAACTTTTATCATTATTTCCAACAATCTCTTTGGTTTGTTCTAAATAACGCAAACGTTCATCAGGAAAGTTTTTCCAAAGATTAGTTAAGGCTATTTCTTTCGTTTGATACGAATTATCTTTTAACAAAGTTTCATATTGCGATTTAAATGCTTCTGGAACTACAGGTGTTGATTCCGCAACGGCTCTTCGTACCAAAATATCATTTGTTGCTAAAGCAGTTTCTAAAATGACTTTTCGTTCTTCAAAAGGAATATTTCGCGTTTGATAAACAATGTATTGTTTGATTGGATAATACGCTTCTGATTTCAGAATTTCTGTCAATTCAGCTAATGATTTTTTACTTTTCTTCAAAGCAAAATAATCTTGAATGAATTTGTTTTTAGAAAGATATTTTTGAGCAATTTCCATTTCAAATCCAGACTTTTCTAACCAAACTTTTTTGAAATTTTCAACATCATAACCCGAAACTTCTTTTACAATTTTCAAGAAATCATCCGTGTTCACGTTTTTGTATTGGTATTTCTTTAAATATTTCACTACCGCTTTTTGAAAGTTCTTTGCACCAATATCTTCACGCATCACATGTAATGCCCAAGCGCCTTTTTTGTAAAACGACAACGAACTCGCCTTTTCATTCATTACGGGAATCGTATCGGTTTTAGAAGCCCGTTTCAATTGTTCGGCATAATCGTTTAATTCCTCATAGAAATAATCATCTCCAAACAAATGACGTTCTGCTAATAACGCATAATACGTAGCAAAACCTTCTTGCAACCAATGATGTTTTCCAGACTTCGCCGTAATCAAATCACCAAACCATTGATGGGCTAATTCATGTGCGTTGACATTTACATAATTTCTATCGTTAAACCCTATTTCATCTACCACAAAATCTTGGGCAAAAATCGTAGAAGTTGTATTCTCCATTCCCGCATACAAAAAATCACGAACGGGAACTTGGCGGTAAATGCCCCAAGGATACTTCACTCCTATTTCTTGCTCCAAATAATCGAATAGTTCTTTAGAATAGCGATACGTAGGTTCAAATTTCGAAATATCATTTTTATCTAAATAAAATTCTAAAGGTGTTCCAGATTTAGTGGTTGAAGTTTGTTTTGCAAAATTTCCAATAGCTAACATTACCAAATAAGATGACATGGGTTTCTTCATTCTAAAATTCCAAATATTATTTTGACTTGAAAGTGGCGGATAAACTACTGTTGATTGATGAATACCATTGGAAATTACAGTTAAGTTTGGGTCAAATGAAACATTCAAATTAAAAATCACTTTTTCATTTACATCATCAAAACTCGGCAACCAATGACTCGTGTAACGTCCTTGACCTTGTGTCCAAATTTGAAGATTTTCTCCTTCTCCTGTAAAATAAAGTGTTTGTTTTGGTTTTGCGGAATAGCTGAATGTTAGTTTGTTTTTTCCTTTTTTAAAACCTTCAAACAAATCCAATGTTTTTCCTGAATTCTTGAATTTTACGGATTTTCCATTGATCATAACCCTTGAAAATTCCATGCTTTTAGCATCAATTTTAATGGTATCGATTGCTTTTTTTATTTTAAATTCATAAACCACATCACCATAAATTGATTTCTCAGCATGATTTGGAGAAACAGAAGCATCACATTTGATAAAATCAACTTTATCAATTTGTTGAGCAAAAGATAAATTAATAAAAAACAAAACTAAAAGAATACGAAACATCATAATGGAATATAATAAAGTACGAATATAAACATTTTCAATTTCTCCGATTTCTAAATTAACAAATTATAAACTATCTTCGCTTTTGAATCCACACATAAGTACAGACAAGTCGCGACTTGTCACTACGATAAATAATAATAAATGAATTTACTCGAAACTCCCATAGAATATCTCAAAGGCGTTGGTCCGCAGCGTGGCGATTTATTGCGCAAGGAGTTGGGCATTCATAAATATGTCGATTTACTGAATTTATTCCCCAATCGTTACATTGATAGAACTCGCTATTACAGAATTAACGAACTGCAAAACAGCAATTCTGAAGTTCAAATCGTTGGAAAAATCATCAATATTAAAACGGTTGAGCAAGGAAAAGGAAAATCGAGATTGGTTGCGACTTTTGTAGATGAAACCGGACAAATGGAACTCGTATGGTTTCAAGGTCAAAAATGGATCCGAGAAAGCATCAAAATCAATATTCCGTATGTGATTTTTGGAAAAGTTACCCAATTTGGCGCAACTTACAACATGGCGCATCCCGAAATGGAATTGTTGGAAGAACACAAAGCCAGTCTTCGTTCGGCAATGCAACCGGTTTATCCAAGTACGGAAAAATTAGCTAACAAAGGAATTTCGAACAAAGTCATCAATAAAATGATGCAACAATTGTTTGTAGAAACCCAAGCTTTGTTTTCAGAGAATCTTCCGAATTATCTTTTGGATGAATTAAAATTGATTCCAAAAAATGCGGCTTTATTCAATATTCATTTTCCAAAAAGCCAAGATTTATTGGCAAAAGCGCAATTCAGATTAAAGTTTGAAGAATTGTTTTTCATTCAATTGCAATTGATTACGAAGAACCTCATTCGCAAGCATAAAATCAAAGGAATGCCGTTTGAAAAAGTGGGTGAAAACTTTAATAATTTTTATAAAAATCATCTACCTTTTGATTTAACTAATGCCCAAAAACGCGTTTTAAAAGAAATCCGAAATGATTTAGGCAGCAACGCCCAAATGAATCGTTTATTACAAGGCGACGTAGGTTCTGGAAAAACTATCGTAGCGTTAATGTGCATGCTTTTGGCAAAAGATAATGGTTTTCAAAGTTGCTTAATGGCGCCAACCGAAATTCTAGCCAATCAACATTTTAACGGAATTACTGAATTAGCTAAAGAACTTAATATCAATATAAAAATATTAACGGGTTCAACTAAAACTTCAGATAGAAAAATTATCCACGAAGAACTCGAAAATGGTACTTTGGATATTTTAATTGGAACGCATGCTTTGTTAGAAGATAAAGTTCAATTTCATAATTTAGGCCTAGCGATTATTGATGAGCAACACAGATTTGGTGTGGAACAACGTTCTAAACTTTGGGGAAAGGCCTCCCCTAACCCCTCCAAAAGAGGGGAAACGGAACGTGTAATACAAAAATATCAAACAGCACGCCCTTCAACCTATGCGCTTTTAAAAAATCTTAAAAAAGATAATAAAAAAAATGGCACACAAGCAGAAAATATTCTTTGGGAATTTTTGAGAAATAAAAATCTCAAGTACAAATTCAGAAGACAGCATATTATAGATATTTTTATTGCTGACTTTGTTTGTTTAGAAAAAAATCTAATAATTGAAGTTGACGGTGGTTATCACAATACTTTTGAACAAAAAGAAGCTGATGAATTGCGTACTCAAATACTAAATGAAATTGGTTTTAAAGTTATTCGTTTCACTAATGAAGAAGTCATTAATAATACGGAAAACACATTAAATAAAATATCCGCAATCTTGGAAAGCCTCCCTTCTGGGGAGGTAGGTGGGGCTATTCCACCTCACGTTCTCGTCATGACCGCTACTCCAATTCCACGAACTTTAGCTATGAGTTTGTACGGTGATTTAGATATTTCAGTCATTGATGAATTACCACCTGGTAGAAAACCGATTCAAACCGTTCATCGTTATGATTCGAACCGATTGAAAGTTTGGAAATTCTTAAAAGATGAAATTTCGAAAGGACGCCAAGTTTATATCGTTTATCCATTGATTCAAGAGTCGGAAAAAATGGATTATAAAGATTTGATGGATGGTTACGAAAGTATTTCAAGAGATTTTCCTTTACCGCAATATTCTATCTCTATCGTTCACGGAAAAATGAAACCAGCCGATAAAGATGAAGAAATGAGACGATTTTCGGAAGGGAAAACCAATATTATGGTCGCAACGACTGTGATTGAAGTTGGGGTGAATGTTCCAAACGCTTCTGTTATGGTAATTGAAAGTGCAGAACGTTTTGGCTTATCGCAATTGCATCAGTTACGTGGACGTGTAGGTCGTGGTGCTGAACAAAGTTATTGTATCTTAATGACAAGTCATAAACTCAGTAACGATAGTAAAATCCGAATGGAAACGATGGTTCGTACTAATGATGGTTTTGAAATTTCGGAAGTGGATTTAAAATTGCGTGGTCCAGGGGATATTATGGGTAAACAACAAAGTGGTGTTTTAAATCTTCAAATTGCGGATTTGGTAAGAGATAAAGAAATTTTACAATTGGCGCGTCATCACGCTATCAAATTGCTAAAAGATGATGCTCCAATGGAAAAGCCTGAACATGCAAAACTTCGAGAAGCATTTATTGAGTTAAGCAAAAAGAAAACGATTTGGAATTACATTAGCTAAATTTCATTTAATGTAATGAAGTGTAGAAAATTATAACAAAAAGTAAATTTCAACACCTATTTCGTAACTTTTTTAAATAAATCTCAAATTTTTAAAACATTTGTATCTACAACAATGTTAAATAAATGATAAGTTAAAGTTGTAATTATTTTGTAAAACTTAACTTTGTAGCTGTATCATTAAGAAGCATATCATATTATGAAAATAAAAACTATAAGCATCACGCTACTCACTTTAACTCTTGTTGGTTTAATTGGATATAGAATTACAAAAAACAGTGCTGAATCTGAAAAAGGCGGTGGAAAAGGAGATAAAAAACCACCAATGATGGTCGATGCCATAGTCGTTTCAGAAACTAATTTTGCTAATACCATTTCACTTTCTGGTTCTATTGAAGCTAACGAAAATGTGGAAATTAGAAGCGAAGTTTCTGGAATTGTGGAGAAAATCTATTTCACAGAAGGAACTAACGTGAGTAAAGGTCAGGTTTTATTGAAAGTAAACGATATTGAACTTCGTGCCCAACTTTCGCAAGCTCAAACCCGTCAAAGTTTAGCTTCTGAAAATGAAAGAAGAGCTAAATTACTATTACAAAAAGAAGCGATTTCGCAAGAAGAATACGATATTGCTAGTGCTGAATACAGAAGTCTAAAAGCACAAACACAATTGATTCAAGCGCAAATTGCTAAAACAACTATTAGAGCACCATTTTCGGGAAAAATTGGTTTACGCAATATTTCTCCTGGAACCTATGTAACTCCTACTACCCTAATCACCAAATTGGTTAGTGCGAATCAAGTAAAAATTAGTTTCTCTATTCCTGAAAAATATGCTTCGGAAGTAGAAAACAATACTAATATCCAATTCACAATTCCAAATAATACTGAAAAATTTACAGCTAAAATTTACGCCATCGAACCTGAAATTGAAACTTCCACTCGAACCTTAAAAATCAGAGCCATTGCCGAAAATCCGAATGGAAAACTTTTAGCAGGAACCTTTGCTACTATCGAACTTCCTCTAAAAAATATCAAAGGTGCCATTCAAATTCCTTCAGAAGCGGTTGTTCCTGTTCAAGACGGAAAAGTAGTTTATATTGCCAACAATGGAAAAGCAAAAGAAGTAAAAATAGAAACTATCGCCAGAACGGATAAAGATGTAATCGTTACGCAAGGCGTAAAATCAGGAGATACAATTCTAACTTCTGGCGTTATGGCTCTAAAAGATGATGCTGATATCAAAGTAAAAGTAAAATAAGCTTTTCTAAATTCTAATTTCAAACTTCTAAATTTAAAATGAGTTTATCTACTTTAAGTATAAAAAGACCCGTATTTACCATTGTAATCAATTTACTGATTATCCTTTTTGGTATTTTAGGTTTTAGTTATTTGGGTGTTCGCGAATTCCCATCGATTGATCCAGCCGTAATTAACGTTCGAACAAACTACACCGGTGCTAATGCCGATATTATCGAATCGCAAATCACCGAACCACTTGAAAAAGCTATTAACTCCATTGATGGTATTCGAAATATTACGTCTTCAAGTAATCAAGGTTCGAGTAATATTACAGTCGAATTCAAATTAGAGAAAAACTTAGAAGAAGCGGCTAACGATGTGCGTGATAAAGTATCGCAAGCTGTTAGAAGTTTACCGCAAGATATTGATGCGCCACCAGTAGTTGCTAAAGCAGACGCGGATTCTGATGCGATTATTTCGATGACTGTTCAAAGTCAAACTAGAAATGCATTAGAATTGAGTGATTATGCTGAAAACGTAATCTCCGAGAGAATTCAAACGATTCCTGGTGTGAGTAGCGTACAAATTTGGGGACAAAAGCGTTATTCGATGCGAATTTGGATGGATCCGATAAAATTAAACGCTTATGGTATCACGGTTGCCGATGTTCGAAATGCTTTAGACAAACAAAATGTAGAATTACCTTCAGGAAAATTAACAGGTGCCAATACCGAATTAATGGTAAAAACCCTTGGAAATTTATCTACAGAAAAGGAATTCAACGATATTATCATTGTAGCTGATGCGAATAAAACCGTTCGTTTAAGCGATATTGGCTATGCAGTTTTAGCTTCCGAAAATTTAGAAACCAAGTTTACCGAATCAGGTAATCCAATGGTGGCTGTGGCTATTATTCCGCAACCAGGAACGAATTACCTAGAAATTGCCGAACAATTTTATGCCGAAGTTGATAAATTAAAGAAAGATTTACCGAGTGACATCAAATTAGATATTGCTTTGGATAATACTATTTTCATTAAGAAATCAGTAGTTGAAGTTGCGGAAACATTAGCAATTTCTGTTATTTTGGTAATCATCATTATCTTCTTATTCTTTAGAGATTGGTCTATCGCATTCCGACCTTTAATTGATATTCCGGTTTCGTTGATTGCTACTTTCTTTATAATGTATTTGTGTGGTTTCTCTATCAACGTTTTAACGCTATTAGCCATCGTTTTAGCCACAGGATTAGTAGTTGACGACGGAATTGTAGTAACCGAAAACATCTTCAAAAAAGTTGAAGAAGGTATGTCGCCTATCGAGGCAGCTATCAAAGGTTCGAATGAAATATTCTTTGCTGTAATTTCGATTTCGGTAACATTAGCTGCCGTTTTCTTACCCATTATTTTCTTGGAAGGATTTGTGGGACGATTGTTTAGAGAGTTCGGTGTCGTCATTGGTGCCGCCGTATTAATTTCCGCCTTTGTATCCTTGACTTTAACACCAATGTTAAATGCGTATTTAATGAAAGGTGGCGAACAAAAGAAAACCAAATTTTATGAAGCTACAGAACCATTCTTCGTAAGCTTAAATACTGGATATGCCAATGCATTAACTAATTTCTTAAAAAGAAAATGGTTGAGTTTCCCAATTATCGGAGCTTGTATCGGATTGATTGTGTTATTTTTTGCCATTCTTCCAAAAGAAACTGCTCCTTACGATGATAGAAGTTTAGGAATTATTAGTGTAACTACTCCAGAAGGTGCAACATACGAATATACCGATCGTTTTATGGAAGATTTATCCAAATTAATTAACGATTCTATTCCAGAAAAGAAAGTAGCATTGGTAATCACTTCACCAGGTTTTATGTCGTCTTCTGTTAATGCAGGAAGAGTTCGTTTAGCATTGGTAGACCCAAGTGAACGTGAAAAATCACAAAAAGAAATTGTGGACGATTTAAACAAATGGACCAAAAAATATCCACAAGCCAAAGTTAACGTTTCGGAACAACCAACCATTTCAGTAAACAGACGTGGTGGCTTGCCAATTCAATACATTATTCAAGCACCAAATTTTGAAAAATTAAGAGAAAAGATTCCACAATTCATGGAAGAAGCGAGTAAAAACGAAACTTTCTCGAATGTAGATGTGAACTTAAAATTTAATAAACCTGAAATTAACGTAACCATTAATCGTGAAAAGGCAGAAAGTTTAGGAATTTCGGTTTTAGATGTAGCGCAAACTTTACAATTATCATTAAGTGGACAACGTTTTGGTTATTTCATGCAAAATGGAAAACAATATCAAGTTATTGGACAATTTGACGAAAAAGACCGCGATGCTCCATTGGATTTAACTTCAATGTTCGTTAAGAATAAAGCAGGTGAATTAATCCAATTAGACAACGTAGTTGAGGTAGAAGAACAAAGTAATCCACCGCAATTATTCCATAACAATCGCTACATGTCGGCAACGGTTTCTGCAGGTTTAGCGCCTGGAAAAAGTATGATTGATGGTATCAATGCGATGGATGAAATCAAAGAAAAAGTATTAGATGATACTTTTACAACCGATTTAGGTGGTGAATCACGTGACTTCATAGAAAGTAGTTCCAATACTTCTTTCGCTTTCGGATTGGCATTATTATTAATTTATTTGATTTTAGCCGCACAATTTGAAAGTTTTATTGACCCATTTATCATCATTCTAACTGTACCAATGGCGGTAGCTGGAGCGTTATTTTCGCTATGGTTATTTGGTCAAACATGGAATATTTTTAGTCAGATTGGAACCGTCATGCTGATTGGACTCGTAACCAAAAACGGAATTTTGATAGTCGAATTTGCGAACCAACTTCGAGAACAAGGAAAATCGAAATACGATGCCATTTTAGAAGCTTCGGAAGCGCGTTTACGACCAATTTTAATGACAAGTTTAGCCATTGCTTTAGGAGCTTTACCTATTGCTTTATCACTTGGAGCAGCTTCGGCAAGTAGAATGGGAATGGGAGTTGTAATTGTAGGCGGAACGATGTTCTCATTAATCTTAACTTTATTTGTAATTCCAGCCATTTATTTAATGTGGTCAAGAGCTAAAAAACACCGACCAGAATTTGATAATTTAGATGCTTTAGAGAAATAAAATAAACCACAGATTCGCAAATTAAAATAAAAAGAATAATTTGAATCAACATAATCAATATACGTATTCAAATAAAAACCAATACTAAAAAAAAATCTGCGAATCTGC
>NZ_DITB01000068.1 GCF_002422095.1 Flavobacterium sp. UBA6195 | reverse complement strand
ATTTAAAAGTAACAGACGCTACAGAATTTGATTTGTATGCAGAACCCATATAATTAATAAACATTATTTTACAATCCTTACATTAACCTTGTAAGGATTTTTTATTTAAAATGATAAATATCATATCAAGGCTGTTTTTTTATAAGTAACTTTGAGTATAGAAACTTAAAAACCAGCATTATGATAACTAAACACCCTATTTACCAAGATTTTCCAGAATACGCTGACAAGATTAAAGACTTGTATCATCACAATGATGAATTTCAAGTTTTACTTCATTCGTATACGGAATTAGATGAAAAAATATATAAAATTGAAAAAGACGAAGAACTAGCAATGGATGATGAATTATCACATCTGAGAAAAGATCGTGTATTTCTAAAAGATGAAATTTTTAACTTTTTAAAAGATAATTAATTTTTTTCATAAATAAATAAACCGCTTTTAAGCGGTTTATTTATTTTATAACAGAGTTGAAGGACAAACATAAACCGTTTTAGGTAATTGAGTTGTCTTAGCAATTTCATTAAAACCACCCGAAACATCCATAAAATTATCAAAACCTCTTTGTTTTAAAATGGAAGCTGCTATCATACTGCGATAACCACCTGCGCAGTAAATCACAAAGGTTTTATCTTTAGGAAAGCTATCTAATTTAGTATTCAATTGGTTCAATGGAATATTTACCGAATTCAATAAATGTTCTGAATCGATTTCACTTTTCTTACGAACATCAAATAATGGTAAATCTTTTGCTTGAAGCATTACTTCTAATTGTTCACCTGTAATTCTTTTTAGAGAATCAGTTTCTTTTCCAGCTTTTTTCCAAGCTTCAAATCCACCTTCTAAATAACCGATAGTATTATCATACCCAACTCTTGAAAGTCGGATCATACATTCTTCTTCCCTACCAGAATCAGTTACCAAAAGAATTGCTTGATTGATATCGGTTATCATCTCTCCTACCCACATAGCAAAACTTCCATCGATTCCAATATTAATGCTATTTGGAATAAACCCATTTGCAAAATCATTGGCATTTCTAGTGTCTAAAATTAAAGCTCCGGAAACATTTGCTAAAGTTTCAAAATCATTTGGATTCAAAGGCTTTTTAGCTTTTTCAATAACTTTATCTAACGATTCATATCCTTTTAAATTCAGTAATACATTTTTTGGAAAATAACCTGGTGGTGTTGTTAATCCCGTAAGTAATTCATTTACAAATTCGTCTTCTGTCATATCTGATCGAAGCGCATAATTAGTTCGTTTTTGATTTCCTAAAGTATCTGTAGTTTCCTTACTCATGTTTTTTCCACAAGCACTACCAGCTCCATGATTTGGATACACAATTAAGTCATCAGAAAGCGGTATAATTCTCTCACGGAGTGAATGATACAATAAGCGCGCTAATTTATCTTGAGTTAAATCGGCAACCACGTGTTGGGCTAAATCAGGGCGACCTACATCACCAATAAACAAAGTATCGCCTGAGATAATTCCATGTTCCTTATCGTTTTCATCAATCAACAAGTACGTTGTACTTTCCATGGTATGACCAGGCGTATGAATGGCTTTTATTTTATAATTTCCAATGGTAAAAATTTGTCCATCAGAGGCAATTAAAGCATCATAATTAGGTTTTGCTGTAGGGCCAAAAACAATTTGAGCTCCCGTTTTTGCTTTTAAATCTAGATGACCGCTGACAAAATCAGCATGAAAATGCGTTTCAAAAACATATTTGATTTTAGCATTATCTTTTTTAGCACGATCAATATAAGGTTGAACTTCTCTTAATGGATCAAAAATAGCGGCTTCACCATTATTTTCAACGTAATAAGCAGCATGCGCAATACAACCTGTATAAATTTGTTCTACTTTCATGACTTAACTTTTAAAAGTTACGAATTTACATGCTAGTAGCTGGAAGTAAAATGATAAATATCATGTAAAAAACTATCGATTATTTTCTAAAACACGATTAATTTGAATGAAACGTTTTTTGTAGTAAGGTTCTTCCGTGGATGAAATTATAACTCCAGCCTGCACTGAGGAATGAATAAACTTAATTTCATCACCATTAATTTCAGTAATCATTCCCACGTGATTAATACTCCCTCTACCATTGGTTGTAAAGAAAATTAAATCGCCTTTTTGTGCTTGACTTCTGTCAATTTTATAACCCGCTCCTACCGCCATTGAACTTGAAGAACGAGGCAAAGTCATATCAATATGTTTAAAAGTAGAAAACATTAATCCAGAGCAATCAAAACCAGCACTAGTAGTTCCACCACCTCTATATCTAGTTCCAATATGTTGTGAAGCTACAGCAATTAAAAATTCGGCTTTAGACATATTTTCTGGAGAAAGCTCTTCAATATCTTTTGGACCACTTACAATCTCATTTTGATGCTTTGCTAACTCTACATCTCCTTTTTTAATTACAACTTCATATCCGATAGGTAAATTAGCAATAATTTCAGGGTTCATTTCTTCCAAATCTTTAACACTAACTTTGTACTTTTTTGAAAGTCTATATAAAGTTTCGC
>NZ_DITB01000011.1 GCF_002422095.1 Flavobacterium sp. UBA6195 | reverse complement strand
TCTACAACACCTTTTGCAAAGAAAATAGCTCTTTCATCATTATCTGGATATAAAACTCCTTCTTCGTCAGTAAAGGTTGCTTTTCTTTTGAAATATTCGTCGTTATCAATAAAATAAACTTGTATTCTTTCTTTTGGAATTGAAGCTACTTTAATAATAAGAGGCATATCCATATCATTCACCACCAAATTCATTCCTGATAAACGAATAACTTCATGCAATTGGTGTCTTCTTTCATTAATATTACCATATCTAGGCATAAAAATTCGTATTTGACCACCTAAATCATTAATCATTTTCGGCATTTCATACGATTGTAACGACACTTCGTTTTCAGCTAAATAAGGCACCACTTCAGATGATACATACAATATCCTCTTGTCTTCCATAATGTATTCTAGTTAATTATTGTTTTAAAAAACCTTGCAAAATTACAAAATTTTATGGATTTATCCACTAAAATAGTAAGTTTGCACCTGATTTAATCAATATATAAATGCTCATTTTTAACAAAAAGTCCGATTTAAGTGCTTTTTTAAGCCCATTACTCAAACAAAATAAATCTATTGGATTTGTTCCTACAATGGGAGCATTACATCAAGGACACCTATCGTTACTTAAAAAATCGCTTTCTGAAAACGATGTAACAGTGATGAGTATTTTTGTAAATCCAACGCAATTTAACAACGCTGAAGATTTAGATAAATATCCAAGAACTCTGGAACGCGATGTGCAAATCATGCAAGATTTAAGCAACAACATCATCGTTTATGCACCAGAAGTAGCCGATATTTATGAAGGGAACACCGTTTCTGAAAGTTTCAATTACGATGGTTTAGAAAATCAAATGGAAGGCAAACACCGACCAGGACATTTTGATGGCGTTGGTACAATCGTAAAAAGATTGTTTGAAATTGTTCAACCGAACAAAGCTTATTTTGGTGAGAAAGATTTTCAGCAACTACAAATTGTGA
Source organism: Flavobacterium sp. UBA6195 (assembly GCF_002422095.1). Taxonomy (GTDB): domain Bacteria; phylum Bacteroidota; class Bacteroidia; order Flavobacteriales; family Flavobacteriaceae; genus Flavobacterium. Next base: position 39,159 of record NZ_DITB01000011.1, on the reverse strand, counting down.
AAAAATTAGTTTCCAAACACAACATTCCAGTTGAAGTTATTGGTTGCCCAATTCATCGTGAAGCAAATGGTTTGGCTATGAGTTCTCGCAACGAAAGACTATCAGATACTGCAAGAGAAAAAGCTGCTGTAATTTATCAAATTTTAAACAGTGCTAAAGATTTTTTCCAAACTCATTCTGCTGAAGAAACAACAAAATACGTAGAAGACGAATTGAAAAAACATGCTGAATTTGAATTAGAATATTTTGAAATAGCAGAAGAAACTACTCTTTTACCCGTTTCTGAAAAAGAATCCAATAAAAAGTATCGAGGATTTATCGCCATTTTTATTGAGAATATCAGATTAATTGATAATATTTCACTAAATTAATTACCTTTGCAACATGCAAATTCAAGTAGTAAAATCGAAAATTCATAGAGTAACCGTAACAGGTGCCGATTTGAATTACATAGGAAGTATCACCATCGATGAAGCACTAATGGAAGCTTCTAATATTATTGAAGGTGAAAAAGTACAAATCGTTAACATCAATAATGGAGAACGATTAGAAACGTATGCTATCAAAGGGCCTAGAAACACTGGTGAAATTACTTTAAACGGACCTGCAGCTCGTAAAGTTCACCGTGGCGATATTGTGATTATCATTTCTTACGGTATTATGGACTTTGAAGAAGCTAAAAAATTCAAACCTACTTTAGTTTTTCCTAACGAGAAAGATAATTCTTTAACATAGTTTGAAAGCTAGTATCCGAAAATTTTTAAGTCTAACTATCCCTTTATTGATTGGGTTAGGAATTATTTATTATCAGTATACTACCCTTTCACCAGATGAATTAGAAAAAATTAAAATCAGCTTCATAAAAGCCAATTATTTTTACATTTATTTATCCCTTTTTATAGCACTTTTCGGGTTTTGGTCTCGTGCATATCGTTGGAAATTTGCTCTTAATCATTTAGGATACCAAACAAAGTTTCACAACGATTTACTTACGGTTTGTGTTTCCTATTTTGTAAACCTTACCATTCCCAGATCAGGCGAAATCACAAGAGCTGCTTTACTTAAAAAATACGAAAACATCCCATTTGACAAGGGATTTGGAACAATCGTTGCAGAACGAATTGTAGATTTAATGATTTTCTTTTTATTTGTTATTGTTGCTTTCCTATTACAATTTGAAAAACTTTATCAATTTTTAATTGAAAAACTTCCGGTAGAAAAAATTTTATACTTATTAGCTGGTGGAATAATCATTTTTATTCTTTTCATCTTGGTTTGGATTTATGCAGAATGGAAAATTATTCAAAAATTAAAAAATAAATTATCGGGTTTAATTGAAGGCATGACGAGTATTTTAAAAATGAAAGACAAATGGAACTACATTTTTCATTCATTTTTTATTTGGTTCTCTTACCTAATTATGTTTTATGTCGCCATTTTTGCACTTCCCGAAACTTCAAATATTAGCTTTGATGTAGTAATTATGGGGTTTATTTTTGGTAGTCTAGCTGTTGGTTTTACTAATGGTGGTCTTGGCGCTTATCCTTTAGCTATCGCTATGATTTATTCCCTTTACGGAATTCCAAATGAAGTGGGAGTAGCCTTTGGATGGATTGCATGGGTTTCGCAAACTATTTTAACCATATTTTTAGGTTTATTATCTTATTTACTTTTGCCTATTTTAAATAAAAAATAAATTAGTAAATTGCTAATCTATTTAACCAAACTATTTAAAATGAAAATTAAACTTTTCCTTATTACTTTAATGGTAACGTCATGCTTATTTGCTCAACGTACCCCCGAAACCATCCAATCAAAAAAGTTAGGAAATCGAACTTTTACAGTGGTTACCCCACCTTCGTATGCTTCAAGTCCCGAGAAAAAATACCCAACCTTGTTAGTTTTAGATGGCGAATATTTATTAGATCCTTTTGAAGGCATTTTAAAATATGGAGCTTATTGGGATGATTTACCCGAGATGATTATCATTGCAATAGATCAAAATAATGGCGAAACACGATTTGCCGATAGTGAATTTGATGATGCTGGATTTCCATCAGGTTCAGGTGCTAATTTTTTTGAATTTATTGGACAAGAATTATATCCCTATATAGATAAAAAATACCGAACGCTTCCTTTTCGAATGATTGCTGGACACGACACTACTGCCGGTTTTTTAAACTTTTATTTATACAAAGACAATCCAATTTTCAATGCTTATATTTCATTAGCTCCAGAAATGGCTCCAGAAATGGAAAAACGTGTAGCAGAACGTTTAGCAAAAATGGTAAAACCCGTTTTCTATTATCAAGCTACAGGCGAAGGTGATTTAAAAGAAATTAATGAAAAAGCAGCGGAATTAGATGCCAATATTAAAGCCGTTCCAAATGCAATATTTAAATATCAAAACGATGCTTTCAAAGGTGCTTCGCATTATTCGCTAGTGGCTAAGGCAATTCCAAATGCTATTTACTTTGTTTTTGATGGGTACCAACCGATTTCAATGGTAGAAATTTTAAAATTAGATGCAGGCTATACCGATTATTTGATTGCGAAATACGACGAATTAGAAAAACGTTTTGGTTTTAAAATGAAACCTAGGTTAAGTGATTTCAAAGCTATTGAAGCAGCCATTCTTAAAAATAAAGCATACAATGAATTGATGCCATTAAGTGATTTTGCTAACAAACATTATCCAAAAACAACATTAGGCACCTATCATGAAGCGCTATATTTTGAAAAAACAGGAAATTACAAAAAAGCAATAAAAAGCTATCAAAAAGCATTTACACAAGAGGCGATTCGTGAAATCACAAAAGACTTCATGATGAATCGTGCAGAAGCCTTAAAAGGAAAACCTGATGAACCTACAGAAGATGTACCTGCAGAAACACCAACGAATCAACCAACAGAAAAACAAGAATAAAACCAAATGAGTAAAGTAAAAACCGCTTTCTTTTGCCAAAATTGTGGCACCCAATATTCAAAATGGCAAGGCCAATGTAATGCTTGCAAAGAATGGAATACCATTGTAGAAGAATTGGTTCAAAAAGAAGAAAAAGTAGCTTGGAAAACTACAACAGCTACATCTAAAGCGGCTACAAAACCTTTACTTGTAAAAGAAATAGACACCGCACAAGAAATCCGATTGAACACAACAGATAACGAGTTGAATCGGGTTTTGGGTGGTGGATTAGTTCCAGGTTCACTTACGTTGTTAGGTGGAGAACCAGGAATTGGAAAAAGTACATTGCTCTTGCAAATTGCTTTAAAATTACCTTACAAAACACTTTATGTTTCGGGAGAAGAAAGCCAAAAACAGATAAAGATGCGTGCTGAACGCATTACTTCTAATGGCGATAATTGCTACATTTTAACCGAAACCAAAACTCAAAATATCTTCCGTCAAATTTTGGAAATTGAACCCGATATTGTCATTATCGATTCGATTCAAACTTTGCATACCGATTATATCGAATCGTCGGCAGGAAGTATTTCTCAAATTAGAGAATGTACAGCTGAATTGATAAAATTTGCCAAAGAAACCAATACCCCAGTACTTTTAATCGGTCACATTACAAAAGACGGAACCATCGCTGGACCCAAGATTTTGGAACACATGGTCGATACCGTTTTACAATTTGAAGGCGATAGAAATCATGTTTATAGAATTTTACGTTCGTTGAAAAACCGATTTGGTTCTACTGCCGAATTAGGCATTTACGAAATGCAAGGTTCAGGTTTACGAGAAGTTGATAATCCTTCTGAAATTTTGATTTCACATAAAGACGAACAACTCTCAGGAACGGCAATTGCCACTACTTTAGAAGGCATGCGTCCGTTGATGTTGGAAATTCAAGCTTTGGTGAGTACTGCAGTTTATGGAACGCCCCAACGCAGCACCACAGGTTACAACGCCAAACGCTTGAACATGATTTTAGCGGTTTTAGAAAAACGTGCTGGCTTTAGATTAGGTACAAAAGACGTGTTTTTAAACGTAACAGGCGGAATTTCAGTAGAAGACACGGCGATTGATTTAGCCGTTGTGGCAGCTATTTTATCTTCAAACGAAGACATTGCCATTGCTGAAGGTTTTTGCTTTGCAGGAGAAGTAGGGCTTTCAGGCGAAATTAGACCCGTTAACCGCATTGAACAACGCATTCAAGAAGCCGAAAAATTAGGTTTTACCACCATTTTTGTTTCCAAACACAATAAAATTTCCTTGAAAAATACAGGAATCAAAATTGTTTTAGTGGCGAAGATTGAAGATGTGGTGAGTGAGTTGTTTGGGTAGGTTTGTTTATCAAAAGTTGAATTTCGACATTACAGTCGATAGCGCGGATTTATAATCCGTGCCCACAATATACTTGAAAACAAATTCACTTTATTTATGATACGTCGATAGTGCGGAATTACATTCCGTGCCCACCATCTACTTCAAAACAAATCTAACAAAACAATTTCTAATTCATTTTCTAAACCAGCATAATTTCTGGCTGAGCTAAAATAATAATCTTCAGGCAACGTAACTATTTTATCTTTCACAGGATTATTGTGAATGTATTCAATCTTTTGTTTTATAAAGGAATTGCTATAAATATGTTCGGCATGATAACCATCTTGCCAAACTTTATATTGTTGTTCTCGTTTTAAATGTTCACAAGCTTTTTGAAAATAGGGCAACAACCATTCTCTTCTGCTCTCAGGCTCGTCTATTATGGTTTGGATAATTTTTTTGGAAGTAAATTTTTTGAAATCTCGTATCACATCTGATAAAATAAAACCATTAGTTGCTTTGCAAAATAAATGAATGTGACTGCTCATGATGCAATACGCATAAATTTCTAATCCTTTATTTTGTTGGCAATGCTTTAGAGAATCAGTGATAATATATTTTTGATTTAATCGTGTAAAAACATCGACCCAGCCTACAGTTGTAATAGTAATAAAGTAAGCGTCTTCTGATGTAGTGGCTTTGTATTTTGTTGACATGGCGTGTAATTTATATTCAAATATAAAAAAACTTTGTCAATTATAATGTTGTGTTTTTTAATTACTTTGTGGGCACGGAATGCAATTCCGCTCTATCGTTGTGGTCAGATATCAGAGCGGTCGGGTTTTGTATTTTGTTGACATGGCGTTTAATTTATATTCAAATATAAAAAAATTTTGCCAATTATAATGTTGTGTTTTATTTACTTTGTGGGCACGGAATACAATTCCGCGCTATCGTTGTAGTGAGATATCCGAGCGGTCGGGAAAACTCCAAAATTTTCAATCTATTGAATTAATATCATCTTCAGAAAAACCTGCTTTTAAAATCAATGTTTTATCTGTAATTTTATTATCTAAATAAACCCTTGAAACCTCCGGATTTTTTGAAGAAAAAATCACTTTGTAGAATTCACCTATTTTTTCCCCTTTATCATCTCTTGGAGAATCAGAAAAATACAACTTCCCGTTTGAATAAAATTTGTATCTCAAGTATGGTCTTTTACCAGCTCCTTAAAATTTTATAATTTTACCGATAGTTACAACTCCATTTTTTTCTATCTCATTATCATAAAGATTTCCTTGATAAAGATTATAAACAATCCAAATTATAACCAAAATAAAAGCAGCATAATTAAAATATTTAGTTTTCATATTTTCTAGTTTAAAACTGAATTTCTTTCTTTATAAAAATTCTCACTTAAAATAAAAATAAGTATTAAATCCCCTCCAACAACTCCAACGCCTTATTTACACTTTTCACATTATCAAAAGTCAGCAATAAGCGTAACCCGATAGCTCGGAATTTAATATCGTGCACAAATCCACTTCAAAAAAATTCTTAAATCCCCTCCAACAACTCCAACGCCTTATTTACACTTTTCACATTATCAAAAGTCAGCAATAAACGTAAACCGTTTTTAGTTTCTTTTTCTTTTATTTTACAAACATTGCCGTTGCGTTGGGCAAATTGTAGCACTTTCATAAAACGGTTACTTTGGTAAAAATCACTTTGTTGGTCGCCAATGAAATAGCCTATCATTTTGCCTTGTTTCATCATCAAACGTTCAATTCCCATTGCTGTTGCTTTCCATTTGATACGTACACTATTTAGTAAGGCAATGGCTGGTTTTGGTAAAGCTCCAAAACGGTCAATTAGTTTTTGTTCAAATTGTTGTAGCGTGGCTTCGTCTTTGATTTGGCTCAACTCATTGTATAAATTCAAACGTTCGGTAATGTTGTTGATGTATTCATCTGGGAACAGCAATTCGAAATCGGTATCAATTTGAATGTCTTTGACAAACTCTTTGGTTTCAATGTCGTTTTCTTCTTGGTACAAGTCTTTAAACTCGTTTTCTTTCAACTCGTCAATGGCTTCGTTCATAATTTTTTGGTAGGTATCAAAACCAATTTCGTTGATAAAACCACTTTGTTCACCACCTAATAAATCACCTGCACCACGAATTTCCAAATCTTTCATTGCAATGTTGAAACCGCTTCCTAATTCGCTAAATTGTTCCAAAGCCGTAATACGTTTTTGCGCTTCTCCCGTCATCATCGAATACGGCGGCGTAATGAAATAACAAAACGCTTTTTTATTACTTCTTCCCACACGACCACGCATTTGGTGCAAATCAGACAAGCCGAAATTATTGGCGTTATTGATGAAAATCGTGTTCGCATTTGGCACATCTAAACCGCTTTCGATAATGGTAGTTGCGACTAAAACGTCAAATTCGCCTTCCATGAAAGCCAACATTAATTCTTCTAATTTTTTTCCATCCATTTGACCATGACCGATGCCGACTTTTGCTCCTGGAACCAAGCGTTGAATCATTCCCGCTACTTCTTTGATGTTTTCAATTCGGTTGTTGATGAAATAGACTTGTCCACCACGCTGAATTTCATAGGAAACCGCATCGCGTATGACTTCTTCATTAAAACGAATGACTTGCGTTTCTATCGGATAACGATTTGGCGGAGGCGTTGTAATTACCGATAAATCGCGCGCTGCCATCAATGAAAACTGCAACGTTCTCGGAATCGGAGTGGCGGTTAATGTCAAGGTATCGACATTTGTAGCGATAGTTTTTAATTTGTCTTTTACGTTCACTCCGAACTTTTGCTCTTCGTCGATAATCAACAAGCCTAAATCTTTAAATACCACATTTTTATTGACCAATTGATGTGTTCCAATTAAAATATCGACTTTTCCTTCCGCTAATTTTTGAAGGGTTTCCGATTTTTGTTTCGCAGTTCTAAATCGGTTCAAATAACTAACGGTAACCGGCATGTCTTTCAAACGTTCCGAAAACGTTCGGTAATGTTGATACGCTAAAATGGTTGTTGGTACCAAAACGGCAACTTGTTTCCCATTATCAACCGCTTTAAAAGCTGCACGAATGGCAACTTCTGTTTTTCCAAAACCTACATCACCACAAACCAATCGATCCATCGGACGTTCGCTTTCCATGTCGGCTTTTACATCGGCTGTAGCGGTAATTTGGTCGGGCGTATCTTCGTAAATGAACGAACTTTCTAATTCTTTTTGCAAATAACTATCGGGTGCAAACTGAAAACCTTTATCTAATCTTCGCTTCGCATACAACTGAATTAAGTTGAACGCAATGTGTTTTACACGCGCTTTTGTTTTTTGTTTTAGGGTTTTCCAAGCGTTACTTCCTAATTTGTAAATCTTAGGAGGCGCGCCATCTTTTCCATTGTATTTTGAGATTTTATGAAGCGAATGAATGCTCACATACACAATATCGTTATCGGCATAGACCAATTTTATGGCTTCTTGCGTTTTACCTTCTACTTGAATTTTCTGCAAACCACCAAACTTTCCAATTCCGTGATCGATGTGCGTTACATAATCGCCAACCGACAACGAAGTCAGTTCTTTTAAGGTAATCGTCTGCTTTTTAGAATATCCATTTTTAATGGAAAACTTATGGTAACGCTCAAAAATTTGATGGTCGGTATAACACGCAATTTGATTTTCTTCATCGATGAAACCTTCAAACAGAGGCAACACCATGGTTTTATATTGCTTGCGAATGCTTTCGTGATTGGCTTCATCAATATCTTCAAAAATATCATGAAAACGACTCGCCTGATTTTCATTAGAACAACACAAATAATTTTTGTAACCATTGAAATGATTCTCGCTCAAATTGTTCAACAATAAATCAAATTGCTTATTGAAAGACGGTTGCGGTTGAATATGAAATTCGACTTTTTTATCGGTTTTAAAAACAGCGTTAGTATGCAATTCGATAACTGAAAAATCAAGCGCACGTTTTAAAAACTGTTTTTGATTTAAGAATAATTCTTCGGGTTTTGCGTGTTGAATGTCTTTGGATAATTTCTCGAAAGCTTCATTGGCTTTATCGAATAATTTATCCAATTGTTGCCCTAATAATTCGGTATTTTGAATGACTAAAACCGTTTTTTCGTTGATATAATCTAAGAAACTTTCGCGGTTTTCTTGCAGTAGTTTATTTTCGACGTTGGGAATGATGGAAATCTTTTTCAGCTTTTCAACTGACAATTGGGTTTCCACATCAAAACTTCGGATGCTATCAACTTCGTTTCCGAAAAATTCAATTCGGTACGGATTATCATTGGAAAATGAAAACACATCAATAATTCCACCACGAACGGAAAATTCGCCCGGCTCAGTAACAAAATCAACACGTTTGAAATTGTATTCGAATAAGGTTTCGTTGATAAAATCAATAGACAAATTATCGCCAACCGACAATTTTAAAGTATTCTTTTCTAATTCTTTTCTGGTAACGACTTTTTCAAAAATGGCTTCCGCATACGAAACAATAATTGCTGGTTTTTTGTGCGAATTGATTCGGTTTAAAACCTCGGCACGCAACAAAACATTAGCGTTATCGGTCTCTTCAATTTGGTAGGGTCTTCTGTACGAACTTGGGTAAAAAAGAACGTCTTCGGCATTAATTATTTGTTCTAAATCGTTCAAATAATAAGCCGCTTCTTCTTTATTGCTGAATAAAATCAGGAACGGAAGTTCAGATTTCGAAAATAACGATTGTAATACAAAAGACAATGACGAACCTACTAAACCAGTAGCTTGTGATTTGTTTCGAGAGGCAAAAGTGCTTTCTAAAACAGCAATTTTGGGTGATTTATCATAGATGGATATAATGTCGGACTTGCTCAAAACTTACTTTATTTTTTATCTGAAATTTCCATCTTCTTTCGCATTTCGTCTGGATTCGCATTTCTTGTTGTATCCAAAGCTTGCAACATCAATTCTTCTCCAATTTCCTTTGGAATCGCCTTTTTGATAATAATTTCATCCCATTGTTTGTATAAACCTTTGATTTCTTCGTTAATTTCTGGAATTAATTTAGCAATTCGTTGTTCTGGAATTACTCGTAAATTCATGAAGGTCTCAAGTGATTTTAATTTCGTATTCAAAGTCGTAATTCTACTTAAAATCTGAGGTTTGTTATATTCGAAAGGAACTGTCAAGACCAAAGTATCTGCTTTTTTTGATAAATTTTTAGTTTTCATCTGAAAAGCAGACAAAGTAGATTGTGGTTTTTGACGCATTTCGATTTCAAATTGACGCCACTCGTTCCATCTGCCTAAAGTAGCTGCCACTTCAGGTCTAGGCGTTGGAAAATTAAATTGCCACATTTTCGAAATGTTCTTAAAAACAGCTTCGTTTTTTTGAGCTACTTTTTGGGCTTCTAGTTGCTGATTTTCATTTTCGCATGAAATCAAGGTTAAAACTAAAAGCGATAAACTACATAAGAAAACTTTCATTCGGATAAATTAAAAAGCAAAGGTACAAATGTTTGCCGAATGCTGCATTTTTTCTAATATTATCTTAACACCAAATTTGTTAATCAATTAAGAAAAACCATTTAAAAGATGTTAATTTATTAAATATTTAAATTTTGGTTGCAATTTGTAAAAATATCACAAAAATCCATCGGCAAAATAACGGTAAAATACTATATTTGTTACCTCATTTACACAACAAAATGGATACGAAAATTTTAATAATTGGTGCTTGTGGTCAAATTGGCACCGAGCTTACAGCAAAACTTAGAGCTACCTACGGAGTTAATAACGTTATCGCATCAGATATCAGAAAATTAGAAAATGATGTAGTTAATAACGGAATTTTTGAAGTGGTAAACGCTCTTGATTATAATCAAATTGAGCATTTACTTGAGAAATATCAAATTACTGATGTGTATTTAATGGCGGCATTGCTTTCGGCTACCGCTGAGAAAAATCCGGCTTTTGCTTGGGATTTGAATATGAATTCGTTGTTTCATGTTTTAAATTTAGCCAAAGCAGGAAAAATTAAAAAGATTTTTTGGCCTTCGAGTATTGCGGTTTTTGGACCTACAACTCCTAGACACAATACACCTCAATACACCGTTATGGAACCTTCAACGGTTTATGGAATTTCGAAACAAACAGGAGAACGATGGTGTGAATATTACCACAAACAATATGGTGTAGATGTAAGAAGCATTCGTTATCCCGGTTTAATTAGCTGGAGTACTGAAGCTGGTGGTGGAACTACAGATTACGCAGTAGACATTTATCACAAAGCAATTACCGATGGGAAATTTACGAGTTTCTTATCTGAGAATTCAGAATTACCAATGATGTACATGGATGATGCGATTAAAGCAACAATAGGAATTATGCAAGCTCCAGCGGAACAAGTAAAAATTCGTTCTGCTTACAATTTAGCAGCCATGAGTTTTACTCCGAAACAAATTGGAAAAGAAATCAAAAAACATTATCCAAATTTCGAATTGAGCTACGAACCTGATTTCCGCCAGAAAATTGCAGATAGTTGGCCGGCAAGCATTGATGATACTTCGGCAAGAGAAGATTGGGGTTGGAAAAACGATTTTGATTTAGAAAATATGACCGTAGATATGTTCAAAAACTTAAACGAACATATTTATAACAAATAAAAAAACGCCTCGATTATTCGGGGCGTTTTCCATTAAAACAAAAAACAAACTTACTCCTGAACTATAGGAGCTCTCAATGATTCTAACACTGCCACTACTTCGTTAATAATTGCTGGGTCAGTTACTCCATTTAGACCTGCAGCTTCACCCACATATCCAATAAATTTTGTGTACTCAGCATTATTTGATTTTTTCCCCATACGCGGATTTTGAGCTGGATTATGAGCAGCTACCATATCTAATCCTGTGTAAGTATTAGTAGCACCACCCCCAGTATTTGCTGAAAAGAAATCCGTCAAATTGTCACTCAAAATAGCTACGTTAGTAGTATTTCCACTTAATGCTTCTGAAATTACTGGTGCAAAATGTTGCCCTAAGTTTCCTTCTGCTCCTACCACAATGTCAGAAACAATTAAAGTAATGGTTGAATCCACTACAGAACGATAGCTTAAACGCCCCTGCTCAATCATTTGTCCAGGATTGTTTGGATCAGCTACCATAGTAGTACCACCTAATTTTGCATATAGAGATTTTGGCTTTGCTGAATCATCATCACTACATGATGTAAACAAACTTCCCGACGCAATAAACAAAGCCATTAAGGCTAATTTTGAAAAATTTTTCATAGTAATAGTATTTAGAAATTAATTAAAAATTCGTTGAATTCCTCTTGAAAACTTATAGCTAAAGCTATCTTCATTCATCACTGGACAAGCAGTTTTATTTTCTAATTCTTTTGGAAGTACAAAACGCTCTGCCTTATAATTACCCATAGCCATAAGCTTATTGTAAATAGTTTTTGAATCTGCAACCTTGATGTCGTGAAAGAATACTAAAACACCAGTTTCTTTGTTCAATCTATCGGTTTTTACTCCTGGAATGGATTTTAAATTGCGATGAATTTCTTTTGCTTTGAGTGAATCTATAGGTTCTTTGAAGTCAATTCGGCTAATTTGTAAAGTAGCGTTATCTACGACTAAAGGCTTAGCAGTTGCGATGTGAACTACCAAAACAACAAATAAAATCAGAAAGATTCCGAAGATACTTCCTAAAGCAATTTTGATTTTTTTATTCCTTTTCATAACGTTTGAGATTTTTGTTTAGTTGCATTTACGTAAACAATTTCTCATTGGTTTTTTCAAACATAAAAAAATTGAATTTTTAACATTTGGACATAAAAAATCCCAAGACAAATTATCTTGGGATTAACTATTACTTATGTTTATTTTCACTTCTTTTCGGAAAGAATTTTGTCTTCAATTATTGATTTTATTTTTACAACTTCATCCACATTGTCATTTGGAACCGTCATAGAAAGTACGTAATGTTTGATTTTCCATTGCCCGTTTTCTTGAACCAGAACACCTGAACCGCGACAAATTTTCATTTGCGTACTTAATAATTCATCAAACCAAACCATTTTCCCATTTTCGCTAAAATAGATATTGCGTTCGATTGCTTTAAAGTTCCATGCTCTTCCTTTATCGAAATAAGGTTTTGCAAACGCTTGAAATTGTTTTTTGTTCCAATTTTCCGTGGCATCTGTTCCGATGAAAATGGATTCCTCTGACATCGCTCCAAAATACGCTTCATAATTTGCAGCTGCAGCCGCTTTATGCCAATTATCTAAAATAGTAGTGATGTTTTGTTTTTCTGATTGAAGCTTTTCCTCGCAAGGTTTGCAAGAGAAAGTTAGAGTTGCTAGGAGAAAGATGGTTAGTTTCTTCATATTAAAAAGTATTAATTACAACTGTTTTTACATTTACAAATTCTTTAATGCCATCTTCAGCTAATTCTCTTCCGTAACCTGATTTTTTGATTCCTCCGAAAGGTAATCTTGGATCGGATTTTACCATTTCATTGATGAAAACAGCACCTTCGTTAAAGGATGAAATCTTGGTTTTAATGAAATCAATGTCTTGGGTAAAGATAGAAACCCCTAAACCAAATTTTGATTGATTGCTTAATTCGATGGCTTCTTCAATGGTTTTAAAAGTTATGATGGCAGCAACTGGTCCGAATGTTTCTTCATTGAAAACAGGCATTTCTGTGATTACATGGGTCAAAATTGTAGGTTCATAGAAAGCATCTTTTCTATTTCCACCAACGATTAGCTTAGCTCCCATTTCAATAGATTTTTGAACTTGAACTTCTAATTCCTCGGCTAAATCAACACGTGCTAGCGACCCAATTTGGGTTTCTTTATCTAACGGATTTCCAGTTTTTAAGTTATTAATGGCAACTTTGAATTTATCGATAAACTCTTCTGCAATATTTTCGTGAACTAAAAATCGCTTAGCTGCAATACAACTTTGGCCTGCATTTTGCATTCGGGCATTGACAGCTGTTGCTACTGCTTTTTCTAGATTTGCATCTTCTAAAATGACGAAAGCATTACTTCCACCTAATTCTAAAACGCACTTTTTTAAATGTTTTCCAGCTTCTGTAGCAACTGCAATTCCTGCTTGTTCGCTTCCGGTTAATGAAACGGCTTTAATGATTGGATTTGCGATGATATTGGCTACTTCGCTACTTGGAATTGGTAAATCTTGATAACAACCTTTTGGAAAACTTGCTTGCTCAAAAATTGCTTGAATTAATTCGGCTGATTTTGGAACATTACTTGCATGTTTAACCACAACGGTATTTCCGACGATAAGTGTTGGAACCGCAAAACGGAATACTTGCCAAAACGGAAAATTCCATGGCATTACGCCTAAAATGACTCCTAAAGGTTCGTAGGTAACAAAACTTTCAGACGCTTCGGTTTGTATATTTTTTGTAGCTAAAAAGATTTCGGCATTTTCGTAATAGTAATTGCATAGAAGAGCACATTTTTCAACCTCGGCAATTGCTTGTGAAATGGGTTTGTGCATTTCGGTAGTGATGCAAGTTGCATATGCTTCTTTATTTTCTAAAAGTAGTTTAGCTAATTGAGGCAAAAAAGAAATTCGATTTTGAATACTTAAATTGCGCCAAGAATGCTGCGTGTTTTCTGAAACTTTTAAAAGATGTTGCATGCTGAAAGGTTTTTGTAAAAATACTAATTTTAATTGAAAACGAGGTTCGCGTTAGGGATGGAAGAGGAAATCCTTTATTTGTAAAATTGCTAAATTTTATAAATAAAGATTGCAACGAACAGCCCGACCCTTGTGGGAACGCTCAAATTAAAAAAGGAAATGATATCTTTGTACGATATTTTACAACGTAAATAAAATGGAAGATTGTTTTGAAACCTTAATTTCGAGTTATTTGGATTCGAAAGTGGGCATTGTGGAACATTTTGTATCGGAAGAATTAGCGCAACACTTGGTAAAAAGATTGTTTGAATTGAAAGAACAAAATTTACTAAAAGCCGCTGGAATAGGAAATGCTGCAAAATTGACTCAAAATTCAGCCATACGAAGCGATGCGATTTATTGGTTAGATAGAGCGAACAATAACGAACATGAAAATGCTTTTTTAGATCAAGTGGATGCTTTTGTATCCTATTTGAACCGCAGTTGTTATACTGGAATTACCGGATATGAATTTCATTTTGCCTTGTTTGATAAAGGTAGTTTTTACAGAAAACATTTAGACCAATTCCAAGATAATTCGAGCAGACAGTTTTCGATGATTACCTATTTGAATGAAAATTGGCAACCTGAAGATGGTGGCGAATTGTGTATTTACGACGGCGATGTAGCTCAAAAAATAGCGCCAACCAACAGAAAAACAGTTTTCTTTAAAAGTAATGAATTGGTTCATGAAGTTTTAGAAAGCCACAAACCTCGATTGAGCGTTACGGGTTGGTTGAGACGAGATTAAAATAAAAAAACCGATACAAATTGTATCGGTTTTTTGTTGCTCCCCCTTCCCGATAGTAATCGGGACAAGCAATGGGCTCGAACCAATCCCGATAGCCATCGGGACTCTGATTAACAGTCAGATGCTCATTTATATTTTTCTAATAATTTAAATTTCATCTCGGGATATTTAAGCAAATTTTGAATATATATTCTGCTCTTCATTGATTTTATATGCTTCTCAATCGACAAACCTTGATGTTTAGTTACACATTCAATAGTGAAAATCAATTCCCAATCATCTGATTTATAAGTAAACTTTCTGGATTGTGAATCATTTAAATGAAATTCTAATCTTTGAATAAGATTTTCAGTAAAACCAATGTAATGTTTATCTAATTTTTTTGAGTATAGAATGTAAACTGTGTTGTTCATTTTACAAAAATAAAAAATCGACACAAATTGTATTGCTTTTTTGTTACTCCCCCTCTTGGGCTCGAACCAATCCCGATAGCTATCGGGACTCTGATTAACAGTCAGATGCTCTAACCAACTGTTTAAAATGTGATAAAGTATTTTATCAATAAGATTTTAAACAAAAAAAGCACTTACTTATCGTAAGTGCTTTTTTTTAAGCTCCCCCTCTTGGGCTCGAACCAAGGACCCTCTGATTAACAGTCAGATGCTCTAACCAACTGAGCTAAGGAGGAATCACCTCAAAGGTTTATGTTTTGCTAAAAAGTTGCTCCCCCTCTTGGGCTCGAACCAAGGACCCTCTGATTAACAGTCAGATGCTCTAACCAACTGAGCTAAGGAGGAAGGTGTTTATCTTTTTAGCGAGTGCAAATATAAACTGATTTTTTGTTATCGCAAATTATTTTATTGAAAAAATTATAAAAGTTTATCTACCACTAATTGGTATATATCTTTTCCAAAAGTTAAAGCCATTAGCGTCAACAAGATAATCATTCCAGCGGTTTGAACATAACCTGCTGCTTTGTCTGATAATTTTTTTCCCGTAATCATTTCAACTATTGTAAATAAAGCGTGTCCTCCATCTAATCCGGGTATTGGTAACAAGTTCATAAAGGCCAATCCGATTGAGAATAAAGCGGTAAAATTCCAAATGAATTCCCAATCCCAGGTATCTGGTAAACGACGTGCAATTCCAATTGGACTTTGAACATGTTTGTAAGCTTCTGTTTTAGGACGCAAGATTAGTTTAAATTGTTTTACGTTGTAAACCAATAATGCCCAAGATTCTTTAACCGCCGCTGGGACTGCTTGCCCAAAAGACATTTTATTATTTACTTCGTAATCTGATTTATCTAGGGGTTTATTAAAGAACCCTAATTTCCCTTCTTTATCTACCTTGGCTTTTAAAGTTAATACTTCAGTGCCTCTTAAAATAGATAAGGAAATACTATCGTTTTTATGTTTAGAAATATTTTTATTTTCTTTGTATTCATCATGATAATTGAAGAATGTTCCGTTTACTGCTTTTATTTTATCTCCTTTTTTTAATCCTGCGATTTCAGCTTGCGATTTTGAAACTACAGAATCTACTACTGATCCTAAAAAACGAGGACCAACAAACTCTTTTCCTTCTTTGCTAATGATTTCACCTTTCATCTCATCGGTTAAAATCACGTCTACTTTTTGACCATTACGTTCTACCTCAACTTTATCACCAAGTAAAACATCTAATGTCAATCGGTTAAAACTTGGTTGGTGTTTTCCATCTACTGAAAGAATTTTATCACCATTTCTAAATCCTGCTTTCTGACCTACTTCGCCAAATGCTAATCCGTTTTCTTGAATTTTTTCAGTAGCAATGAATTTCTGTCCAACAGTTGCATACATAATGGTAAAAATCAACCAAGCCAAGATTACATTCACGATAATTCCACCCAACATAATAATCAAACGTTGCCAAGCTGGCTTTGAACGGAATTCCCAAGGTTCTGCCGGAGCATTCATTTGCTCAGTATCCATACTTTCATCAATCATTCCTGAAAGTTTTACATAACCTCCTAATGGCAACCATCCGATTCCCCATTCTGTTTCACCTATTTTCTTTTTTACTAAAGAAAAACCAGCATCCATAAACAAGTAAAATTTCTCTACTCGTACTTTGAACATTTTAGCCGTTATGTAGTGCCCAAATTCGTGGAGAATTACTAGAACTGATAATATGAATAATATTTGTGCTACTTGAATCATTTTTATGCATTTATTTATACGACAAAAGTAAGGTTTTCACCTTACTTTTCATCATTATTTTATTTTAGAACTATTTTTTTATAAAATTTTTATGAATTGCACCTTCTGAAGTGGTGATTTTCATCACGTGTATCCCCGAACTTAAATTGTCAATTCTGAAATCTGTTGTTTGATGTGTTGCCAATAATTGACCCAATGTATTATATATTTCTATTTTTTCTAATTGAGTAGTCGTAGGCATCATAATGTGTAATTCGTCATTTGCGGGATTTGGATAAACTGAAATAGTTTGGTCTAAATCAAAAGATTCGTTTGACAAAGTGGCAACATTATTTTTAGAAATAATATGCTTGTTTGGATCAAATGTTACTCCAGCCACAACAAATGGAACCGAAACTACAAATTCTTGATTATTAACTGTGTTGTTTACAACTACATCATGATTTGCACCTTCAGCACTTGTTAGTCTAATTTCTAAAGGCATTTCAAAAAAAGAAACTGACGCATGCGATTGTGTTTGACTTACTGTAATTTTTGCCTGACCAGCTCCCCAATTCTGAGCCGTAATGGTATATGTAGGATAGCCTTGCATGTAAATCCAATCGTTAAAAAACTCTGTCAAACTTGAACCATATACATTTTCTAAATGTGATTTTAAATCTCCAGTCAACGCATACCCATAAGCTAGTGAAGAATCTGCTAAATAATTTTTTAGCGCTTGAAAAAATGCAGCATCACCTAATTTCCAACGCAACATATGAGTTACCATGGACCCTTTATCATATGTTAATCTAGACGAAAATATCCTATTTACATTAGTTAAATCAGAATCTTGAAGATATACATATCCAGCAGTTTGTGATGTAATAGAATTTATTTTATTAGTTTTCCAAGTCACAAATAAAGGCGCTCCGTCTAAATTTTCAACTACTAATCCAGACATATATTCTGTAAGACCTTCATTCAACCAAATGTCTTTCCAAGAACCGCATGTAATTTTATTACCAAACCATTGATGTGCCATTTCATGAGCTATTAAACTTCTTCCGAAACTACCCATAAAAGAAACCGTTGTATGCTCCATTCCGCCACCCCAACCAAATTGAGCATGTCCATATTTTTCATTTCTAAATGGATAAGGCTCCAATAAAGATTCATATAAATTTATAATTGTTGGAGTAGTTCCTAATTGAGTTGCAGAAGTTGCAGAAGCATAACTTTCAGGATATAAATAATTCACAATAGGAAAATAAGGACTTGCAACTGTTCCTAACCCTCCTTGCTGATTATAAATTTGATAGTTTGTTACGGCAATAGCAATTAAATAAGCTGGAATTGGATAATTATGATGAAAATGGGTCGTTTTATTTGCTCCAGATACGGTTTGAGAAACCCCTATCCCATTAGAAACACTAACATAAGCAGATGGAGCAGTAATATAAACATCTATTGCATTTACTTTATCATTCAAATCTTGTTTACAAGGCCACCAATCTCTTGCTCCGTAGGGTTCAGAAAGTGTAAAAATTACTGGAGTACCACTATGAGTTCCTCTAGTAAATGCCCCTTCTGCTTGAGGCGGAGAACCTGCATACGTAATTACAACTGTTGCAGAATTACCCGAAACTAAAGTTGTAGGTAAATTAATATTCAACTCGTAATTGCTTTGACTAAAAGTAAGGTTAGAACTATTCATTGTTACTGAACTCACTACTAAAGCAGTTGCCATATCAAAAGTCACAACACTCATATCACTTAATGCAGTAAAAGTTGTAGTAACTACTCCACTAATATATGGGGTGGTATTGTTAGGATCTACGCTAAATCGCAACTCATGATAACTAATGTCATAATTTTGGGTATTGGGGTTGGCTCTAAAATTTATGGTTGCTGAAGCAGACTTCATCTCTGCTTCTACCATTCTATCAAATTCAGAATTATCCGTTTGGGCAAAACCGATAACTCCAAATAAGAGTAATAAACTTAAAGTAATTTTTTTCATTTTTGTAGGTTATAAATTTTTTGGGGTAACTTTTATGTAATTTTACTTTATTAAAAACCAACAGAATTAAGCTTAAAATTATCAATTTACATAAAAATCAAGCGAATATACAACAATATCTTTATTTTGGCACAGCTTTTTGTAAGAATTTCATCAATTCATAAAAACAGGTAAGTGAAATTGTTTTTTATGTATTATCTAAATCCAATTCCTTAAATTTGCATCTTTAAAATCCTATATATTATGTTACAGATAGCGTACATTAGAGAAAACAAAGACGAAGTAGTAAAACGATTAGCTAAGAAAAACTTAGATGCTAAAAATGCGATTGAAGAAGTTATCGCATTAGACGAAAAAAGAAGAGCAACTCAAGTGGAATTAGATACTATTAAATCCGAGTCGAATAAGCTATCCAAAGACATTGGAGATTTAATGAAAAGTGGCGAAAAAGCAAAAGCTGAAATCTTAAAAGAAAAATCGGTTCAACTTCGTGAAAAAGACAAAGAATTAACCGAAGTATTGAATGCTTTTGCATCAAAACTACAAGAAGAATTATACAAATTACCTAATTTACCAGCTGACATCGTTCCAGAAGGAAAAACACCTGAAGAAAACTTAAACGTTTTTCAAGAAGGCGACATTCCTAATTTGCACGAAGGCGCTTTACCTCACTGGGAATTAGCAAAAAAATACGATTTAATTGATTTTGAATTAGGTGTTAAAATCACAGGAGCAGGTTTTCCAGTTTACAAAGGGAAATGTGCTAAATTACAACGTGCTTTAATCACTTATTTCTTAGACAAAAATACCGATGCTGGTTACTTAGAATACCAAGTTCCTCATATGGTTAACGAAGCTTCTGGTTTTGGAACTGGTCAATTACCAGATAAAGAAGGTCAAATGTACCATGTAGGTGTTGACGATTTGTATTTAATCCCAACAGCTGAAGTTCCAGTAACGAATATCTTTAGAGATGTATTGTTAAACGAAAATGATTTACCAGTTCTTTGCACAGGATACACGCCATGTTTCCGTCGTGAAGCGGGTTCGTATGGTGCTCACGTTCGTGGACTAAATCGTTTACACCAATTTGACAAAGTTGAAATCGTTCGTATTGAACACCCTGACAAATCTTACGAAGCTTTAGATGGCATGGTAGAACACGTAAAAGGAATTTTACAAGAACTAAAATTACCATATAGAATTCTAAGATTATGTGGTGGTGATATGAGTTTTGCTTCTGCTTTAACGTATGATTTTGAAGTGTATTCAACAGCACAAGAGCGTTGGTTAGAAATTAGTTCGGTTTCTAATTTTGAAACTTTCCAAGCAAATCGTTTAAAATTACGTTTCAAAGACAAAGAAGGTAAAAACCAATTGGCACACACGTTAAACGGAAGTTCATTAGCCTTACCAAGAGTATTAGCTGGAATTTTAGAGAACTACCAAACACCAGAAGGCATCGTAGTTCCTGAAGTTTTAAGAAAATATACTGGATTTGATATCATTAACTAAACGTTAATCTTTATAAAATAATGTACTAATTTGACGCTAAAAAGTGTTACTTTAGTACATTATTTGTTTTAATTATGTTGCAAAAAATAGCTTTTTTTATCTTGTTTTTGTCCTCGTTTTGGGTTTCGGCACAGAATGAGCAGTTGGCTATGGACTATTTTGAAAAAGGCGAATTTCAGAAAGCACTCTCTTTATTTGAGGAAATTTCGACCAAACAACCTTCAAATTATTTCTTCTTCCAAAGAGTAATTGAATGTTACCAACAATTGCAACAATATGACAAAGCGGAAAACGCCATTACCAAAAGAAAAGACAAATACAACCAACCATTACTATTAGTTGAACTTGGTTACAATTACCAACTTCAAAAAAATACGGATAAAGCAGAAAAAAATTACGAATTAGCCATTCAAGAAATTGAAAAAGAGCCAAATTATGCCTACCAAATTGCTAATTCATTCGAGAAAAAAGTATTGTTAACTTGGGCATTAAAAGCGTATGAAACCGCGCAAAAGAAAAACCCAAATCTAAATTTTGATTACCAAACCGCCATGATTCAAGGGCAATTAGGCAATTTGGAAGTTATGCTGAACAAGCTATTAGATTATGGTTTCAACACTCCTGACGGAACTTCAATGGTTCAAAACCAACTGACCCGTTACTTAATGGACGATTCTGATGGTTCTTTTGCAGCTACTATTCGAAAAAACTTATTGCTTAGAACACAAAAATCGCAAGATGTGTATTGGAACCAATTTTTGAGTTGGTTTTTTGTACAGCAAAAAGAATACGGAAAAGCCTTTATTCAAGAGAAAGCAGTTTACAAGAGAAATCCTGAAACCATTTATAATATAATAATTCTAGGAAAATTAGCTGTAGAAGAAAATCAGCACGAAGATGCTAAAATTATTTTTCAATTTATCATAGATAATTCAACAGATCCGCAACTTCATCTTGAAGCTTATGATTTTCTTTTATCATCTCGAATAGAAAATGCTCTTCCTAATGAATATCAAGATATATATAGTAGTTTGAATAACGTTTTAGGAAAGTATCATCAAAATCCTTATCAAACAAAAATTGTTTTACTAACTGCAAGATTTGAAGCATTTTATTTAAATAATTCGGAGGCTGCAAAAAAAAGGCTTAATGATTATTTAAACAATACTTTAAACATCAGAGAACAAGCAAAAGTAAAAATGGAATTGGCGGATATTATGGTGTATGATGAAAAATTCAATCAAGCCATCTTGTATTATGCACAAGTAGAAGATAATTTGAAAAACGATGTTTTAGCACATGAAGCCAGTCTGAAATTAGCAAAAGCCAACTTCTATAAAAAAGATTTCGATTGGACATTGCAACAAGTAAAAGTTTTAAAACAATCGCCGAGTTTGTTAATTGCAAATGATGCGATTGAAATGTTTTTGCTGATTCAAGATAATTCTGCCGAAGACAGTTTACGAGTTGCACTTCAAGCCTATTCAACAGCCGATTTAAAATTGTATCAGAATAAAAAAGAAGAAGCGCTTCAACTCTTTTTAGCCATTTTACAAAAACACAAAGGCGAAAGCATCGAAGAAGGAACCTTATTCAAGGTCGGTAAAATTTACGAAGAAAAAGGAGATTTCAATACAGCTTTGACATATTATCAGAACATATTGGACAATCACAAAGACGGAATTTATAAAGATGAAGCCTTATTCTTTTCGGCGGAGATTTATAGAAAACATCTTTTAGACAACGAAAAAGCAAAAGTATTATACGAAAAAGTAGTATTAGAACATCCAGATAGTTTGTATTATACTGAAAGTAGAAAACAATATAGAATGCTAAGAGGTGATTCGACGATTTAGAGAAAAGAAGAAAAAACAAGAGAAAAGAATTAGTTAAACGATTAAACGAGAATAATGATTATATACAACGTAACCATAAACGTAGACGAAAGCATTCATTCCGCTTGGTTAAAGTGGATGCAGAACAAACATATTAACGATGTTTTATCAACTGGTTTATTTACCAATGCTAAAATGGTTAAAGTTTTAGTGGAAGAAGAAATGGGTGGCGTAACCTATGCCGTTCAATATTTTACCGATTCTAGAGCCAAATTAGAAGATTATTATAAAAATCACGCACCAAGATTACGCCAAGAAGGCTTACAACTTTTTGCGGACAAAATGTTAGCTTTTAGAACGGAATTAGAGGTGATGGAAGAATTTTACGGAGAAACAAACTAAAATGGAAAAAGTAACCGCAAAAAAACACTTAGGACAACATTTCCTAAAAGACGAAAGCATCGCAAAGGATATTGCCGATACACTTTCGTTAGAAGGCTATTCTAAAATTTTGGAAATTGGTCCAGGAATGGGTGTTTTAACCAAATATTTATTGGACAAACCAACCGAAACCTTCGTAATTGAAATCGATAAAGAATCGGTAGAATATTTGGGCGTACATTATCCAAAATTGGAAAATCATATCATTTCGAAAGACTTTTTAAAATACAATTTAAACGAAGTTTTCAATGGAGAACCATTTGCTATTATTGGAAATTTTCCTTATAATATTTCAACACAAATTGTATTCAAAACCTTAGAAATGCGCGATCAAATTCCGGAATTTGCTGGGATGTTTCAAAAAGAAGTAGCCGAAAGAATTTGCGAGAAAAAAGGAAGTAAAACTTACGGAATCTTATCCGTTTTAGCACAAGCTTTTTATGAAGCAGAGTATTTATTTACTGTTCCGCCAAGTGTTTTTAATCCTCCACCAAAAGTTGATTCTGGTGTAATGCGATTAAGAAGAAAAGCGGATTATTCTTTGCCATGTGATGAAAAATTATTCTTCCGAGTAGTAAAAACTGCTTTTCAACAAAGAAGAAAAACATTGCGAAATAGCTTAAAAACATTCAATTTTTCTGATAATTTAAAAGAAGATAGTATCTTTGACCTGCGTCCGGAGCAACTTTCGGTAGAACAATTTATAGATATTACCCAAAAAATAGCAGCCGATGGAGTTTAAAATCAGCAGAGAGTTTCTAACTGAAATAGAACAACTTATAAGTGAAAACAAGTCGCAAGAATTACTTTTGCTTCTTGAAGATATTCACTTTGCTGATATTGCCGAAATCATGGAAGAACTCGATGATTACGGCGCTTCTTATATTTTCAACACCTTAGATTCTGAAAAAACAGCTGAAATTCTTCTAGAATTAGATGAAGAAGTTCGTGAAAAAATCTTGCGCGGTTTATCTCCAAAAGAAATTGCTGAAGAGCTTGACGAATTAAGCACAGATGACGCAGCCGACATTATTGCCGAGTTACCGCAACATAAAAAAGAGCAAGTAATTTCGGAATTAGAAGACGTTGAACACGCCAAAGACATTGTAGATTTATTACGCTACGATGAAGACTCTGCCGGTGGTTTAATGGGAAAAGAGTTAGTGAAAGTCAACGAAAACTGGAATGTTTTAACTTGCGTAAAAGAAATGCGCGCACAAGCCGAAAACGTTTCAAGAGTGCATTCCATTTATGTGGTTGATGACGAAGAACGATTAAAAGGCCGTTTATCATTAAAAGATTTATTGACAACCTCAACAAAAACGCCTATTAGTGATGTTTACATCAAAAAAGTAGATTACGTAAAAGTAGACACAAAAGATGTTGAAGTTGCCCGAATTATGCAAAAATACGACTTGGAAGCCATTCCAGTTGTAGATGAATTAGGTCGTTTAGTTGGTCGCATTACCATTGACGATATTATCGATGTCATCAAAGAAGAAGCCGACAAAGATTACCAGTTAGCAGCGGGTATCTCGCAAGACGTTGAAGCCGACGATAGCGTTTTGGAACTTACAAAAGCGCGATTACCTTGGTTGGTTTTAGCTTTATTTGGTGGATTCATTTCAGTACATGTTTTAGGGATTTTCGAACCGGTAATGGACTTACATCGCGAATTATTTTTCTTTACGCCACTAATTGCCGCAATGGCAGGAAATGTGGGCGTTCAATCTTCTGCGATTATTGTACAAGGTTTGGCTAACAATACTATTATTGGTCCGATTGTGGAACGATTATTAAAAGAACTTTCTTTGAGTTTATTAAACGGAATTATCCTTTCTGTAATTTTATTAGTAGGTAGCTATTTCTTATTGGGCTACGAAATTCATGTGGGTTATACCGTTTCAATTGCTTTACTTTCGGTAATTATTATGGCGTCTTTAATTGGGACTTTTATCCCAATTATCTTAAACAAATATGGAGTTGACCCTGCGTTAGCAACAGGTCCATTCATCACTACAAGTAACGATATCTTAGGAATTTTAACCTATTTTACGATTGCTAAAATTATTTTGGGGATATAGTATAATCACATTCTTCTGGGATTGTAATATTCCTATTGATTTTTACCAGCTTAATTAATTCCTGTTTGAAAGTTATTTTACCTTCAATATTAACAAAATATCTCATTTTTATTATTCCATAAGGTAATTTTGATGTTTCAATCCACTTATTATACTCGGTAGCACGATATAAAGAAGGCATAAATTTTTCACTATTTTTATCTACAATGTAATGTATAGCTTCTATTTTTTTCTTTTTTTGATATGCTAAACTTTTATTGCTTTTAATAGAATAGTGAAAGTAAACAATATCATTAATTGTTGTATCCTGATGCTTTATAAAATCGTATTCTTTTATCTTATAAATGTATATATTTGAAAATCTATAAACAGAATTACACTCATTAGACAAAGTTTCTGCCTTGTAAAACACTTCCTTTTTTATTTTAGAATTTACAACTAAACCTTTAAAATCAATTAACCTAAATGATGTTTCAATTGAATCTTTATCAAAAGAAACAAAAGTATAATAACTATTGTCTTTTGAATTTATTAATAATAAATCAGATTTGGTCTCTTTATCAACAGAAATAGGATTATCATAAATCAATGCATAATCGAAATGATACTGTTTTTGTGAAAATCCAAAACTTCCCATAAAACCAAGAAAAAATATAAATAAGCGCATCATGATTCAATATTTTCTTACAATTCTACAAAATTTACTAATTACTTCCCAACCTTTTACATTTTATTTCACTCTATACTAGAAACACTAAAGTTTATAGAGATGAAAAAAATACTTCTGATTACATTATTATGTTTTTCGACAATCACATTTGCTCAAAAACCAATTTTTACAACCGCTAAAATTAAAAGTGCAACCGTTTATAGCAATTCAGCTGAATTATTACAATCAGCTTTCGTAACACTCCCTTCAGGAACTAGCGAAATTGTCGTTAAAAATGTGGCGGATTATATCAATGAGAATACCATTCAAATTGGTGCTCCTGCTAATGTTACGGTTCTATCAGTTCAGCTTGTTAGGGATTATAAAGAAACATCTAATTCAAATGATGTTATTAAACTTTCGCTTTTAGAACAAAAATTTCAAGACAGTATTCGATTCATTGAAAACGAAATTAGTAAAATAAACATAGAAAAAAATGCTCTTACAAAAACCATAGAGTTATTGGATAAAAAAGAACTAGCTGGAACAACAAAACCCGAAATTACTATCTCAGAATTCACAAAACTAGTAGATTATTATAGAATAAAACGAAATGAATTTGGTCAATCAATTCACGTATTAAATGTTAAAGAAGAAAAATTTCAAGAAAAAATAGAAATACTTCGAGAAAAAATAGCATCAAAAAAAACAATTCAAAACACAAAACCGGTTTATAGCCTTGTGCTTCAAGTAATGAGTTCACAAGCTTCAAGCATTAATTTCGATATAAACTACATTACCAATGGAGCAAATTGGATTCCGTTTTATGATATGAGAGCCGACAACATCAACTCGCCAATCAATTTAATGTATAAAGTAAAAGTAAGCCAAAACACCGGCATTGATTGGAAAAATGTAAAACTAACCTTGTCTAGTGGTAATCCAAATCAAAATAACACAGCTCCTATTTTACAAGCTTGGTTTTTACGTTTTGGATATCCAAGAGTTTACAATAATAGTAATGTCATTTATAATTCACTTCAAGGTCAAGTTTCAGGCGTAGCTTATGACAAAAAAAAGGAAATGGATGACGAATCTTCAATCTCCAACTACACTACAATAAACGAGAACCAATTAAATGTTTCTTTTGATATTGATATTCCATATGACATTTTATCGAATGGAAAAGCGCATAGTGTAGCCTTAAAAGATTTAAAATTACCAGCAACTTACAAATATTACGCTGTTCCAAAAGTGGAAAAAGAAGCCTTTTTATTAGCTGAAATTAGTGAATATTCAAAATTCAATTTATTACCTGGTGAAGCAAATATAATCTTCGAAGGAATGTACGTTGGTAAAACGATGATTAACCCAAATCAAACTTCAGACACGTTGAATTTGAGTATGGGAAGAGACAAGAAAATTGCCATTAAACGTGAAAAAATCGCAGATAAATCGGGAACTAAATTCTTGTCTGGTTACAAAGAACAAACGTTTACGTATGATATCACCGTAAAAAACAATAAAAAAGAAGCGATTGAAATGTTGTTAAAAGATCAATATCCAATTAGCACTGATAAAGAAATTACCATCGAATTATTAGACAACGGAAAAGCCAAAGTAAACGCAGAAACCGGAATTTTAACTTGGGATGTAAAACTTGGAGCTGGAGAAACCAAGAAACTCAGAATTAGCTATAAAATCAAATATCCGAAGGATAAGTTTATAGATAACTTGTAAAATAGTCTCAGTTGACAGTCTCAGTTTTCAGTAATATGCTGCTAACTGAGACTGAAAACTGTACACTATTAAGGCGCTGGATTCGGAATTAATTCCTGAATTTTCTCGATTTCAGCTACAATTTCATCAGATAAAATGGTATCGAAAGCAGCAATATTTTCTTGTAATTGCTTCATAGTTGTAGCACCAATTATCGTTGAAGTCACAAACTTTTGACGATGTACAAATGCAATCGCCATCTGCGTTAACGTTAATCCGTTGGCTTCTGCTAGTTCTTTGTATAATTTGGTTGCTTTAAAACAATTTTCATTGGTATAACGAACGAAATTTCTAAACAAATCCAATCTCGAATTTTTTTGAATTCCATTCAAATGCTTGCCTGTCAAAAATCCAAAACCTAAAGGTGAATATGCTAATAACCCCACATTTTCACGCATTCCAATTTCTGACAAACCTACTTCGTACAAGCGATTTAATAAAGAAAATGGATTTTGTATCGTGGCAATTCTTGGCAAACCGTGTTTTTCGCTTTCCATTAAAAAACGCATTACACCCCACGGATTTTCATTTGAAAGTCCAATATGTTTGATTTTTCCTTCTTTAATTAATCCTTCATATACTGTTAGTACATCAAAAATATTGTCTTGCCATTTGGTATCCAATTCTTGAACGCCACGTTTCTGAAACATATTCATAACACGTTCAGGCCAATGCATTTGATATAAATCAATATAATCGGTTTGAAGATTTTTTAGACTCAATTCTACCGCTTCGTGAATGCTTTTCTTCGAAAAATCTAATGGCTGACGAATGTATTCCATCCCGCGATTTGGTCCAGCAATTTTGGTAGCTAAAACCAATTTCTCACGCTCCGAAGCTCCAATTTTCTTAATCCAAGTTCCGATGTAACGCTCGGTGCTTCCAAAGATTTGAGCGTTGCCACCAATTGGATACATTTCAGCCGTATCGATAAAATTAATTCCTTTTTCAATCGCATAATCCAATTGAGAATGCGCTTCAATTTCAGTATTTTGATTTCCAAAAGTCATCGTCCCTAGACAAATTTTGCTGACTTTTAGTTCGGTATTAGGTAGTGTTGTATAGTTCATTTCAGAATTTGAAAATTTAAAGTTCAAAGTTACAAAGTTTACACCAAAGAAAAAGGCTTGAATTTAGAACTCAAGCCTTTTTTATCAATCTTTTATGAAATGTTACAGTTCATTCAACATTTTAGAAATCTCATCTAACTTTGGAGTTAAGATGATTTCGATTCTTCTGTTTTTTGCTTTTCCTTCTGCCGTTTCATTACTCATTAAAGGCGCATATTCACCACGACCCGCTGCTGTTAAGTTTTCTTTTTTTACTTTTGCATTAGCCGATAAAATATTTACGATAGCAGTTGCACGCTTTGTAGATAAATCCCAGTTGTTTTCAACTCCACCACCTATTGAACCAGTGATTTTATCATTATCAGTATGACCTTCGATTAACACCGAAATATCTGGATTATCTCCTAAAACTTTACCAACTAAATCCACCGCTTTTTTACCTTCAGCACCTACTGTCCAACTTCCTGATTCGAAAAGTAATTTATTTTCCATAGAAACGTATACTTTTCCATCTCTTTCTGTAACTGTTAAGCCTTTACCTTCAAATGCTTTTAAAGATTTAGATAACGTTTCTTTTAGCTTTTTCATAGCCGCATCTTTATCTGCCATCATTTTTTCTAATTCGGCTAAACGTGTTGAAGAAGCTTCTAAATCTTTTTTCAATTTGTTTAAACGATCTTGTTCGGCAACTAAAGCTTTTTGTTTCGCTTCTAACTCCGCTAACAATTGTCTGTTTTTATTAATGTTAGCCTCTAAAGCATCATTGCTGTCTTTTTCTAGTGCAGCGTATGAAGCTTTTAGATTGTCTAAACTCTTTTTGGTTGCTGCATAATCTGCTGCTAATTTATCGCGCTCTGCCTTAGTCTTATCTAATTCAGTTTGCAGTTTATTTTTATCCGCTTCTAACTGATTTTTATCGGTTTTTAAAGTGGTATTTTCATCCGATAAAGCGTTGTGTTCTTTCTTTAAATCGGCATATTTGTTTTCTAAATCTTGGTAGATTTTTTTAGAAACGCATGAAGTAGTTAAACTTAAAACTACACAAGCAAGGGCAATTTTTCTAATCATTATTTTCTATTTTTGATTAATTGATTCTTATTTAATTTCTACTAAAACTGGGCAGTGGTCGGAATGTTTGGCTTCTGGCAAAATTAAGGCTCTTTGAATTTTATCTTTCAAAGGTTCGGCTGCCAAACAATAATCGATTCTCCAACCTTTATTATTATTACGAGCATTGGCTCTGTAACTCCACCAACTGTAATTGTGTGGTTCTTTATTTAAATGGCGAAAAGTATCGATAAAACCACTTTTCATGAAACCATCAAGCCAAGCACGTTCTTCTGGTAAAAAACCTGAAATTTTTGCATTTCTAATTGGGTCATGAATATCTATAGCTTCATGACAAATATTATAATCACCACAAATAACTAAGTTTGGCACTTCTTTTTTCAACTCATTTATATAGT
Organism: Flavobacterium sp. UBA6195; assembly: GCF_002422095.1. GTDB lineage: Bacteria > Bacteroidota > Bacteroidia > Flavobacteriales > Flavobacteriaceae > Flavobacterium. Next base: position 9,331 of record NZ_DITB01000011.1, on the reverse strand, counting down.
TTTGAAAGTCGTCCATGTACATAAATTTATGTTCTAATCTATCAATATTTGTGCCAGATGGAAGGTACAAACTCATTACTGATAAACCATCAAAATCTACCCGTAAATTTCGCCCTTCAAAATCCATGTGTTGAATTCCTGTTCCGAAAACCACATTTTTGGGTTCAATTTTAGACAAAACTGCTACACCACTATATCCTTTTTTTTCAGCTGGAAAATAATATTGGTACGGATATCCCGCTGCTTCAATTTCAATTTTTGGGATTTGGTCTTCAGTTGCTTTAATTTCTTGAAGACAAATAACATCAGGATTCGCTTGTTGCAACCATTCTAAAAATCCTTTGGTAATGGCTGCACGAATACCGTTTACATTGTAAGATATAATTTTCATTTACTTTAATAGCTTTTACCAAATGTACTAAAAAGGTTTGTAAAAATAAAAGTTTGATTTTATTGATTTTATAATTCACTAACTATCAGCTTGCTAAAAAAATATAACGAAATAGGTTTTTTTATTAGCCAATGAAAAGTGCTCAAAATTCCTCAAAATTCTTATCTTTGTTTCTTGCTCAAAAAACAATACTGAATGGGTTTAGTTACTGCTAAAGAAGTTGCAAAAGCAATAAATGCTGATAAATATGGGGTTTTCGGGACTTTCACGGGCTGGTTGCTCATGAAAGTGCTCAAGATTTCTACCTTGAACAAAATTTATGATAGAAACAAACATTTGAGCGAATTGGAATTCTTAAATGCTATTTTAGATGAATTTCAAATCAAGTTTGAAATCCCAGAAGAAGATTTAAAACGTTTACCAAAAGATGGTGCTTATATTACCATTTCCAATCATCCTCTTGGTGGAATTGATGGTATTTTACTATTGAAATTAATGCTTGAAAGAGAACCTAATTTCAAAATTATCGCTAACTTTTTACTGCACCGAATCGAACCGATGAAGCCGTATATTATGCCGGTAAATCCGTTTGAAAATCATAAAGATGCTAAATCTAGTGTAGTTGGAATTAAAGAAACATTACGTCATTTAAGCGATGGTAAACCATTAGGGATGTTTCCTGCGGGAGAAGTTTCTACTTATAAAGATGGAAAGTTAGTTGTTGACAAACCATGGGAAGAAGGAGCAATCAAAGTAATTCGAAAAGCCCAAGTTCCAGTGGTTCCGATTTATTTTCATGCTAAAAATAGTAAGTTATTTTACTTCCTATCTAAGATTGATGATACGCTTAGAACTGCAAAATTACCAAGCGAATTATTAACTCAAAAAGATAGGGTAATTAAAGTTCGTATTGGGAAACCTATTTCGGTTACTGAACAAAACGAATATCAAGATATTGAAGCGTATGGTGATTTCTTACGCAAGAAAACTTATATGCTTTCGAATGCGTTTGAAGATGAAAGTAAAATTAATTTACCTAAATTAACAATTCCAAAACCGCCTAAACAAATTGCCAAACCAGCCAATCAAGACCAGATTTTAGAAGAAATGGCTTGTTTGAAAAAGGGTGATTATCGTTTGTTGCAAAGTAAAAATTATGAAGTTTACTTCGTAACGGCTGATAAAATTCCGAATATCTTGCATGAAATTGGTCGTTTGCGTGAAATTACCTTTAGAGAAGTTGGTGAAGGAACAAACGAATCATTAGACCTTGACGATTACGATAAATATTACCACCACATGTTTTTATGGGATGATGAGGCACAATGCATTGCTGGAGCTTATCGTATGGGATTGGGTGCACATATATATTCACAACACGGGATTGATGGTTTCTATTTACATGAATTGTTCCGTTTTGAACCGGAATTGTATGATATGATGAGTAAATCTATCGAAATGGGTAGAGCGTTTATCATTAAAGAATACCAACAAAAACCAATGCCGTTGTTCTTGTTATGGAAAGGAATTGTCCATACGACTTTACATTATCCTGAACATAAATATTTGATTGGTGGTGTAAGTATTAGCAATCAATTTTCTGATTTTTCAAAATCGTTAATGATTGAATTTATGAAATCGCATTATTACGATCCGTATATTGCGCAATACGTTCATCCAAAGAAAGAATACAAAGTAAAACTGAAAGACGCCGACAAAGATTTCGTATTCAACGAAACAGAAGCCGATTTGAATAAGTTTGATAAAATAATTGATGAAGTAGAACCTGGAAATTTACGTTTACCGGTTTTAATTAAAAAATACATCAAACAAAACGCAAGAGTGGTAGCTTTTAATGTGGATCCATTGTTTAACAACTCGGTTGACGGCTTAATGTACATTAAAATTGCCGATTTACCTGAAAGCACCGTAAAACCCGTTATGGAAGAATTTCAAGCGGAATTGGAAAGAAAAGAGAAAGGCTAATCGATTGATTAGTCTTTTTTATTTATGTAAATCTTACAAATCTTATCTACAATTGTTTGCGCTAATTTTTGATGACTTTCAAAGGTCCATCCTGCAATATGAGGTGTTAGCAAGACATTTTCTGCATGCAATAAATATTCAAAAGCGGCTGGTTTTTCACCTTCAAATAAGGTTTCGAAAGATAGTTTTTCATATTCCAAAACATCTAAACCAGCACCTAAAATTTTTCCTGATTTCAACCCTTCAACCAAATCAGCCGTTACAACCGAATTCCCTCTTGCTGTATTAATGAACCAAAAAGGTTTTTTAAATTGATTAATAAAATCAGCATTTATCATTTTATCGGTTTCGGGTGTCCAAGGTGTGTGCAAACTTAAAACATCGGCTCTTTCATGAAGTTCTTCTAGTGAAACTTGAGTGGCATTGGCATCTCCTTTATTGGGTAAAATATCATAACACAAAACGGTGACATCAAATCCTCGGAGTTTCTTGGCGAATGATTTTCCCATGTTGCCATATCCAATGATTCCGACCGTTTTGCCTTCTAATTCATGTCCACGATTGGCTTCACGTTTCCATTGACCTGATTTTACTTCGTTATTGGCTTTGTTCAAGTTGTTAAAAAGCGACAATATCATTCCGATAGCGTGTTCGCCAACGGCATTGGCATTTCCTTCTGGAGCAGCAATTAAATGTATTCCTTTCGCAATAGCGTAATCACAATTGATACTTTCTAAACCAGCTCCAACTCGGGCAATGAATTGTAAATTTGTAGCTTTATCTAAAAAGGTTTTGTCAATTTTAAAACGACTTCTAATGACAATTCCGTGGTAGTTTTCAATTTTAGCTTCTATTTCTTGTTTGGAAGACGTAAAATCAGCTTCGTTTTGAAAACCAGCCTGTTCTAATTGTTCCCAAAGTAATGGATGATTGCTATCGATATGAAGAATTTTTATGTTGGCTAAATTCATTTGTTCGTATTATAATGTAAAAGTACAAAATTTGGATTCAAAAAAAATGAGGTCATTTAGACCTCATTTTTTTTTAATTTAACCAAGCTTCAGGATTTAATGTGGTGGTATTTTGTAACACCAAGAATTTAATTACTGCCTTTCCTGAAGAATCAGTATGAATTTTTCCTATATTTTGTTTAATATTTACTTTTTGTCCTTTTGAAACACTTACTGAAGATAAATTTAAATAAACGGTAATAAAATCTCCGTGTTTTATATAAACCGCTTTGTTATTAGCTGAAATAACTTGTACTTGTAGAACTTCGCCAGCAAAAACAGCTCTTGCAGAAGATCCAGGTTCTGTTGAAATTTCAACACCACTATTGTGAATCGTTAAATTTTTATGCACTGGGTGAGGTTGATCGCCGTGGGGTAGTGAAATAAATCCTTTTTCAACTGGCCACGGAAGTTTGCCTTTATTTGCTTTAAAATTATTAGACTCTATTTTTCCTTCCGCAGTTAAAACAAATTTAGATGCTGCAGTCGTTCCTGTTTTAGGAGCAGTCGTTCCTGATTTTTCAGCATTTCTTTTATTAGCAGCAGCGATTTCTGCAGCAATAATTTGCTTTATTTTTCTATCAATATCTTTTGCTTCTTTTTGTTTTTTATCAATTTCAGCAGCTAATTTTTTCTTATCTTTTTGAATTAGTTTTACTAACCGTTCTTGTTCTTGTTTTTCTTTCTCTAATTCTTGTTTTTCTTTTTCGGTTTGTACTAAAACCACTTCTTTTTCCTTTTTACTTTCAGACAAACGCTTTTCTGCTTGTGTTAATTTGCTTTGTTTTTCTTTAATTTCTTCCCCTTGCATTTTTCTAAATCCTGCATATTGTTTCATGTACTGAATACGTTTGTATGCTTGAAGAAAATTTTCAGCGGAAAGGATAAACATAATTCTACTTTGCTCATTTCTACTCTTATATGATTTTACAATCATTTTTTCGTAGTCTTCTTTTAAGACTTTCAATTCTCTATTTAACTTATTCATTTCTAACTGAGTTAAATAGATTTCATCACTTAAAATACGAGTTTGTTTTGCAGTTGTATTTAAAAGTTTTTGTCTTAGTTGAATTAACTGCTTTTGCTGATTAATTTGTGTTAAAACCGATTTTTCTTTCTTTTTTTCAGCTTCTAAGCGTGATTTATTTTCTGAAATTTCTTTCAAAATTTGTGCTTTACGCTCTTCTAATTTCTGCTGTTCTGAAGGTTGAGCAAAACATAGGCTAGTAATGAAAAAGAAAAATACGATTTTAAGAAATTGATTCATGCAAGATAGATTTTTACAAAGGTAGTTTTTTTACGTGAATAAAAAATTAATTGATTTCAATTGCGGTATAACCCCTTGGAATTGAATATGGATAACTCAAATTTTCATTAAATGTTGTGTTCTTAAATTCAATATCAATAGTTATTTTATCTTTTTGTTCTGCTTTTATTTTAATTTCATTTGGTAAAAACATTCCTTGCTCTTCTTTATAAGATGGATAACGAATTTCTAGATTTCGGTTTTTACTCGCTTGAGTGATTATTTCTTTTTTTATTAGATAATTTGCTCCTTCAAAATAAAATTCTTTAGAAATATCATCTTTTGTAGGCAACGACAATTTGAACATTTTTTCCACCACTTCAGAAATCCATCTATCTTTTGTTAAATCGTCTATTGCTTTTCCAAGAAATAAATTCTGAACTTTATTAAAGTTTAAATCGGTTCCTAACCAATTGCTTAACATACTGAAATCGCCTTCAAAATAGGTGTTATTTATTTTTTCATAATAGCTCACTTTAGAAGGAGTAATCAAGGCCTTAGCCATAGGAATTCCTAAGAACTTTATATTAATCCAAATGATTTCGTCTTTTTTAATGCGAATATCTGCATTCATAGAATGTGACTGCTTTTCATCCTCATATTTAGCGTTGGTTCTTATATTCAAAGTTTTAAAATCATGCGTATTTTGATAATGACCATTGATAACTTTAGTTACCTCTGTATTATCGTTTGCAGCTGCTGTAGCAACCGCTTGCTTTGATTTACATCCGATTAAAAAAACGATCAAAAAGGCTGATAGTATTGATTTCATTTACTTTTGTAATTGCTTTAATTTGTTGCTATACACTTCTTTTTTAACCTTGTCATTCAAATTTTCGCAACTGATAATTAACTGTTTGTAAAAATTAGCTTCTAATGGTTGGTTCTCCACCACAAAATCCAAGCCATTTTCTAAAGTACTTTTAGCTTTCTTAAATTCTTTCAACTTGTTGTAACCCAAACCTGCATAAAAATAAAAATCAGATTGTGTGGGAAAAGATTCTAAATACTCTTCAGCTTTCTTAGTTACCAACTGAAAATCTTGCTTCTGAATTACTACTTCTAAATAAAATCCCATCGCCTCAACATCATCCGAATTCTTTTTGATTCCTTTCTCAAAATATTTCGTCGCATTTTCTAAATCATTCTTTTTCCAGAAAAATTTTGCTACTTCTTTGGCTACATTGATTTCTTTATCATCGTTAAAATACGGAATCGCCTTATCGATATCTTTTAAATAAGTAGGATTTTTAACGGCAAAAATTAAAAACTCATTAAAAACACGATGTTTGATTTTTAAATCCATTCGATTATTATCCAAAACTTTGAACATGGATTTTGAAGCGTTTTCTCCATCGTTATTAGTCAGATGAAATTTTACTAAACTTACATGTGCCCAATCGGAATTTGGGATTTCTTTTTCCAATTGTTTTGCGACTTCAAAGGCTTTGTCTTCTTGATTGAAACTTGAATACAAAACAATCAAATCGATATAATTTTGTTCTACTTTTGGATTCTTTTTAATCGCTTCTTCTAACTGTTCTTTTTGTGGTTTTGAATAAGCGTTTGATTCTTGAATCTTCAATTTATAGAATTCCATGGTGCTGGTCAACTTGGATTTTGATTCCATGTCTTTCAACAATTCCAAGGCTTTCGCGTGTTGATTTGTATTCATGTAAAGCGAAACCAAATCTTCTCTCATATTACCATCAAACTCAATTAATTTCTCAACAATCGGAATTGATTTTTGATAATCTTTCGTTTGATAATACACGTCGTATAATCCGTTCCAATACCAACGTTGTTTATTGTCTAACTCCACTGCTTTTTTGAAAGCTTTTTCAGCATCGACATAATTTTTCAGGCTCAAGTAATTTTTACCTAATTCAAATTGAAAAGATGCATTTTTAGGTTCTTTTTCGATACATTTTTGAATCGCCACAATCGCTTTATCATAATTTTCGATGCCACGCTGTTTCATGGCTTCGTAAAAATTATTTTCCAATTGGTCATCCACCAAAGCAATCGCATCGGGATTATCTTGCGCAAACAAGTGATTCCCAAAACTGAAAAGCAGGAATGTAAATAAAGCTATGTGTTTTTTCTTTATCATCTATTCTAAAACGGAATAATCTCCGATACTAATACTTGTAAAATTGCCATCAAAATTCACATGATTTCCTATCATTGCGTTATCTAAATTCGCATTTTTGATATGAGCGTGCGTTTGAATCAAACTGTTTTTAATGGTTGAATCAATTACGTGACATCCTTTTCCTAAAGAAACATTTGGACCAACTGTTGCATTAATTAAAATTACATCTTCCGCAATGGAACATGGCGGAATAATCGTTGCATTTTCTAATTTCACATCAGCCGAAACTAAATTTTCTCCGTCGTTATGTAAAAAGCCTAACATTCTTGTGTTCGTTTCAACAGTAACGTTTTTATTTCCGCAATCCATCCACTCGTCTACTTGTCCTGGTACAAATTTCATGCCTTTTGCCATCATTTGCTTAATACCATCGTTAATTTGGTATTCGCCACCATGGATAATATTGTTATCTAAAACCGATTGTAATTCGTTTTTCAACACGGCAATATCTTTGAAATAGTAAATTCCGATAACCGCTAAATCCGATACAAATTCTTTTGGTTTTTCTACCAATTCGATGATTTCACCATTAGCATTTAAGTTCACCACACCAAAAGCTTCTGGTTGATCCACTTGTTTTACCCAAATAACGCTATCGGCAGTTGTATCTAAATCAAAATCGGCACGAATTAACGTATCAGCATAAGCAATAACTGCTGGACCATCCAAAGAATCTTTCGCACACATAATCGCATGACCTGTTCCTAATGCTTCGTTTTGATAATAAATCGTTCCTTTTGCACCTAATTTTTGAGCAATCGCAATTAAATCTTCTTCTACTTGTTTACCAAAACTCTCATGAATAATAAACGCTACTTCGTCTATTTTCTGATTTAAAACACCAGCAATATCTTCAACTAATCTATGAACGATTGGTTTTCCAGCAACTGGAATTAATGGTTTTGGAACTGTTAAAGTATGTGGGCGAAGGCGTGAACCACGACCAGCCATAGGTACTATTATTTTCATGTTAGCCCCCTAACCCCTTAAGGGGGAATTCCTATTAGGGGTCAATAGGATTTTATTAATTAATTCAATTTATTTATAAACTATTTACACAATTTTGTCAGTTCCCCCTTCGGGGGTTAGGGGGCTTTACTTCACTCCCGTACTACCAAAACCACCTTCTCCTCTTGAAGTTTCTGATAATTCGGTTACTTCAATCCATTCGGCGCGTTCGTGTTTGGCGATGATTAATTGGGCGATGCGTTCTCCGTTTTCGATTATGAAATCTTCATTGGATAAATTTACTAAAATCACGCCAATTTCTCCTCTATAATCAGCATCAACTGTTCCTGGTGAATTTAAAACGGTGATTCCTTTTTTAGCTGCTAAACCACTTCTTGGACGTACTTGCGCTTCGTAACCTATTGGCAATTCAATGAAAAGTCCGGTTTTTACGATAGTTCTTTCTAATGATTTTAAAGTAATTGGTTCTGAAATATTCGCACGTAAATCCATTCCTGCCGAAGCGATGGTTTCGTAGTTAGGTAACTCGTGATTGGATTTATTGATGATTTTGATTTGCATTTTTAATTCTATTTTTTGGGAACACAGATTTTAGAAATTGGAAAAATCCTAACTAAATCTATAATTCAAAGTTATTATTTTCTTCTGATAATGGTTAAAATGGTTTCTTTTTCGTTTCGGTACACAAAGTAAGCAAAAAACAAGATAGCTGCAATTCCGAAGACGTAAGTTTCACGTAAAACGGGCACATAAAATGAAATTCCAGAAAGTACTATTGCTAATCCTAAATAAGTAAAAATCGATTTCTTATCGTATGGAATTGGATATTTCTTTTGTCCCATATAATACGAAATAAACATCATGGCTCCGTAAGCTAAAATAGTAGCTATTGCCGAACCCATATAACTTATAATTGGTATTAAAAGCAAGTTTAAAACTAAAGTTACAATCGCTCCAACAATTGAAATGTAAGCGCCAATTCGGGTTTTATCAATTAATTTGTACCAAACGGACAAATTGGTATAAATGCCTAAAAAGAAATTAGCCAATACAATTAATGGCACCACATCCATTGCATCCCAATAAATAGCTTTTGGCACTAATATCAATTTTAAAATATCGGCAAAAACGATAACGCCTAAGCAAATAAACGAACCAAAAATGACAAAATATTTAGTAATTATAGCATAGGTTTGTGGGGCATTTTCGCTTTTAGCATGACTAAAGAAAAACGGCTCAATCCCTAATGTGTAAGCTGTTCGAAACAACACCATAAACATTCCGATTTTATAACAAGCCGAATAGGCTCCAATGTCAGCCATATCAACATGCATCCAATCTAATAAGATTTTATCGAAATGTTCGTTGATGGCAAAAGCAATTCCAGCCACTAAAATAGGCAAGCCGTATTGCATCATTTTCTTCCACAAATCTGCATCAAATTGCCATTTGATTTTGAAATAATCAGGTAAAACGAAAAGTAAAGTAACTAAGCTTGCTATTAAATTCGCAAC
>NZ_DITB01000023.1 GCF_002422095.1 Flavobacterium sp. UBA6195 | reverse complement strand
AATTGATTAGCTCTGTATTCGGGTTTTATTTCTTTATCTTTATTATTTAATTTTTTTTTAATTTCTTCCCCAGGATTTTTAAATTCATTTTTCTGAACCATTACACTTTCCTCACCTTTCTTTTGATTAAGGATAGAATACCGTTTTAAATAACTATCCTCTTTATCAAAAACACTTTTATAGGGTAATGTAACTGTATTTTTATTGGACTCAACTTTAGATGGCTCATCCCATTTAAGCTTTAACTTAACACTTTTAAAAGGATTTTCTTTTTGTCCAAAAGTTGAAACTAAATGGAAAATAAATAATATAATTAAAAAATGCTTATTCATTTGTTCTTGTTGTAAGATGTAAAATTATAATATAAATTCATTTTCGGTTACAAATTAACATATGTTTTAAATTTTCATGCTTTTTTTTCATGAAATTTGCACAACAAAATCTATACCTAAATGATGTTTCTTAAAAAAATATTATTCTTTTTATTACTACCTTCTTTTGTTTTCAGTCAAGAGAAAGTTACTATAAGTGGAATTATTTCCGATACAAATAGCAATGAAACACTTATTGGTGTTTCAGTTTATGTCGCTGAGTTAAACATTGGCACTTATACTAACGAATACGGATTTTACTCTATTACCTTACCAAAAGGAAATTACACAATTCTAACTAGCTATATTGGTTTTGAAACACTTTCTGAAAAAATTGAAATCAATCAAAATGTTAAGAAAAATTTCAGCCTAAAAGAAAGTAAACAAGAACTAAAAGAAGTTGTCATTACAAGTAATATCTATAAAAACAATGTAAAAAAACCTGAAATGAGTGTTAACAAACTCTCTGTTAATACGATAAAACAAATGCCTGCCATTCTTGGAGAAACAGATTTAATCAAATCTATATTAACACTACCGGGGGTTACAAATGCTGGAGAAGGACAATCGGGATTTAATGTTCGAGGTGGAGCTGCTGACCAAAACTTAGTTTTATTGGATGAAGCTACCATATATAACACTTCTCATTTATTCGGGTTCTTTTCTGTTTTTAATACCGATGCGATAAAAGATATAAAACTGTATAAAGGAGGTATTCCATCGAGATTTGGTGGTAGAGTTGCTTCTGTTTTAGAAATTTATCAAAAAGATGGAAACAGTTCTGATTTTCATATGAATGGAGGAATTGGTATCATTTCAAGTAGATTGCTTGCAGAAGGTCCAATCATTAAAAATAAAGGTTCGTTCTTATTTGCAGGAAGAAGTTCGTATGCTCATTTATTTTTAAAACTTACGGATAATAAAAACTCGGCCTATTTTTATGATTTGAACACCAAACTAAGTTATAAACTTAACGAAAATAACAACTTATATTTATCTGGTTATTTTGGAAGGGATGTTTTTAGTTTAAATGAAAGCTTTATGAATACCTATGGAAACTCGGTGTTTAATTTGAGATGGAATCATTTATTTTCAGATAAATTGTTCTCTAATTTATCCTTAATTTATAGTGATTATTATTATGGATTAACTTTAGACTTCATTGGATTTAACTGGGATAGCGGGATTAAAAATTATAATTTAAAGTATGATTTTAAACACTATGTATCTGATAAAACAAAATTGTATTATGGTGTAAATGCCATTTATCACGATTTTAATCCTGGAAAGATTGAACCTACAAACAGTTCTTCAGGAATTAATCCAGATCAGTTAGCCAAAAAATATGCATTTGAACCTTCAGCTTACATTGATGTAGAGCAACAAATTACAGATAAGCTAAGTATCAATTACGGAATTCGTTATAGTAAATTCTACCGATTAGGAAACGAAGAAATAAATATTTACGCCAATAATCAAGCTGTTACCTACAATCCAGATTTTGATATTTATGAAAAAGCGACTCCAATTGGAACAAAATATTATGGAAAAAACGATATAATTTCGCAATTTGGTAATTTTGAACCTCGTTTCTCAGTAGCTTATATTTTAAACGAGAACAGTTCTATTAAAGCAAGTTACAATAGAATGTCGCAATATTTACATTTGATCTCTAATACGCAATCACCTACTCCATTAGATGTTTGGGCGCCTAGTGATGATTATTTAAAACCTCAAATTTTAGATCAAGTTGCACTTGGATATTTTACTAATCTTAATGATGATAATTACACATTAGAAATCGAAACATTCTACAAAAAACTAAAAAATAGATTAGATTATATTGATGGAGCTGATTTAATTGCTAACGACGATATTGAACAAGTTGTCCTAAATGGTGAAGCTAGAGCTTATGGATTAGAAATCTTAGCTCGAAAAAACAACGGAAAACTAAACGGTTGGGTTTCCTATACTTTATCGCGTTCCGAACAAAGAACTCCAGGAAGAAATTCGATTGAATCTGGAATAAACAATGGCGATTGGTACAAAACGGGTTGGGATAAACTACATAATATTTCCGTTACTGGAATGTACAAACTAAATGAAAAATGGAGTTTTAGTAGTATTTTCTCTTTACAAAGTGGGCAACCCGTTACTTATCCTAACGGACAATACCAATATCAGGGTATAACCGTTCCAACGTATGGACAAAGAAATGAAAACCGACTACCCACTTACCATCGTTTAGATATTTCGGCTACATTAATTCCAGAAAAAAATAAAAATAGAAGTTGGCACGGAGAATGGGTTTTCGGAATTTATAATGTTTACAGTAGAAAAAATGCCGCTTCAATTAGTTTTAGACAAAACCAAGATTCAGGAAATAATGAAGCGGTTCGTCTTTCTATATTCGGAATTGTGCCAAGTGTAACCTATAATTTCAAGTTTTAGTTATGGTAAAGAATTTATTAAAAATAGTTAGCCTGTTCATTATTTCAGTTGCATTTTTTAGTTGTGAAGATGTTGTTGACATTGATTTATCAACGGCACCTGCCAAATTGGTTATTGATGCCTCAATCAAATGGCAAAAAGGAACGACAGGAAATGAACAAACAATAAGATTAACCACTACGACCGACTTCTATGCTTCAACGATTCCGACTGTAAGTGGTGCTACCGTTTTCATTACCGATGGAAATGGCATTCAATATGATTTTATTGAAACACCTGGCAGTGGCAATTATGTATGCACTAATTTTAATCCCGAAATCAGACAAACCTACACTCTAACAGTCATTTATGACAGTCAGGTTTATACCGCAACAGAATCATTAATTGAAGTTCCAACAATCGATTATGTTGAACAAACCGAAAATGGTGGTTTTACTGGAGATCAAATAGAAGTAAAATTCTTTTACCAAGACATACCAAATCAAGATAATTTTTATTTGATAATGTTCAATAGTTCCAATGTATCACTTCCAATATTTGATGTAGTTAATGATAGTTTTTTTCAAAATAATCAGATGTTTGGATATTTAGCAAATGAATTGGAAAAAGATGATATTATTTTATTTACACTACAAGGCATCTCTGAAAGTTATTACAATTATATGAACATTTTATTAGGAATTGCTGGCACTAATGGAGGAAGTCCTTTTCAAACACCACCTGCAACGGTTAGAGGAAATATTGTAAATCAAACGAATACAAATAATTTTGCTCTTGGATTTTTTAGATTATCTGAAACCGATACAATAAGTTACACTGTACAGTAATTATCGTTACATTCGTAATCTAAAAATTGAACTTAAAAAATGTCATCACATCACATTGTTAGAGACGATCAAGAACCAGCATTAATTATTGCCAATGGCGCTGCATGTAGCGAAGAGCTTATTGGGCAATTATTGGAATGGTCTCCACTTGTAATTGTTTTAGATTCTGCTATTGAGCGCGTTTTAGAACTTGGTATCAAAGTTGATGTACTTTTAGGCGATTTTGATAGAGGTTTTAATCCAGAATATTACCTACAAAAACAATATCCACTAGAAATTGTTCATACGCCAAATCAAGATAAAACAGATTTAGAAAAAGCTTTTGATTATCTTATTGAAAAAGGTCATAAAGCGGTAAACGTAATTTGGGCAACCGGAAAACGCGCCGATCATACCATTACCAACATAACCAATATAGTAGCTTATCGCAACCAATTGAAAATTGTAGTGCTCGATGATCATTCAAAAGTATTTTTGCTACCCAATAAATATGAAAAATGGTATACTGCGAATACAACACTTTCTTTAATTCCAATTGGAACAGCATCGGGTATTACTACCAAAAACTTATTTTATCCTCTAAATAATGATGAATTAACAATAGGATATCGAACAGGAAGTAGCAATCATGTTACAGAAGATGGAATCGTTTCTATTGAACACACCGATGGCAATTTATTGTTGATGGAATGTTGGGATTAACTTCGTAACTTTGTAACTTATATTTTACACTTTGTACTTTAATGAAATTCCAAGTCGTTTCCGATTATAAACCTACTGGTGACCAACCGCAAGCCATTGAAAAACTCTCAAAGGGCATTTTTAATGGTGAAAAATACCAAACGTTATTAGGAGTTACAGGTTCTGGAAAAACTTTTACGATTGCTAATGTGGTGCAAGAAGTACAAAAACCTACACTAGTTTTAGCCCATAACAAAACCTTGGCTGCTCAATTATACTCGGAATTCAAGCAGTTTTTTCCGAACAATTCTGTACAGTATTTTGTTTCGTATTACGACTATTATCAACCCGAAGCTTTTATCCCCGTAACAGGAACTTACATTGAAAAAGATTTATCGATTAATGATGAGTTAGAAAAATTGCGATTAAGTACTACATCTGCCCTGCTTTCGGGTCGTAGAGATATTATTGTGATTTCGTCTGTTTCTTGTTTGTATGGTATTGGAAATCCTGTTGAGTTTCAGAAAAATGTGATTAATCTAGAAGTTAATCAACAGATTTCGCGTACCAAATTATTACATCAACTCGTACAAAGTTTATATTCGAGAACAGAAGCGGATTTTGCACCTGGAAATTTCCGAATCAAAGGAGATATTGTAGAAATTTTTCCTAGTTATGGAGATGAACCGTTCCGAATTCACTTTTTTGGAGATGAAATTGAAGAAATTGAAGCTTTTGATGCTAAAACAGCTCAAGTGATAGAGCGTTATGAAAAACTAACGATTTATCCAGCCAATATGTTTGTGACTTCGCCTGATGTATTACAAAATGCGATTTGGGCTATCCAACAAGATTTGGTAAAACAAGTGGATTATTTCAAAGAAATTGGCAAACATTTAGAAGCCAAACGATTAGAAGAACGCACCAATTTCGATTTAGAGATGATTCGCGAGCTCGGTTATTGTTCCGGAATTGAAAATTATTCTCGTTATCTAGACGGAAGAGAACCTGGAACTAGACCTTTCTGCTTGTTAGATTATTTTCCAGATGATTATTTGATGGTAGTCGATGAAAGTCACGTTACGATTTCCCAAGTACATGCGATGTATGGAGGTGATAGAAGTCGTAAAGAAAACTTGGTAGAATATGGTTTCCGTTTGCCTGCAGCTATGGACAATCGTCCGTTGAAATTTGAAGAGTTTGAAGCGCTACAAAATCAGGTAGTTTATGTTTCGGCAACTCCTGCAGATTACGAATTACAAAAATCAGAAGGAGTTTATGTAGAACAAGTCATTCGCCCAACAGGATTATTAGATCCAATTATTGAAGTGCGTCCAAGTGCCAATCAAATTGACGATTTAATCGAAGAAATTCAATTGCGTTGCGAAGCAGACGAACGTGTTTTAGTCACAACGTTAACCAAAAGAATGGCGGAAGAATTAACGAAATATTTAACTAAAGTTGCGATTCGTTGTCGTTATATTCACTCCGATGTAGATACTTTAGAGCGTGTGGAAATCATGCAAGATTTGCGAAAAGGTTTGTTTGATGTATTGATTGGGGTAAACTTACTTCGTGAAGGTTTAGACTTACCTGAAGTTTCGTTAGTGGCCATTTTAGATGCGGACAAAGAAGGATTTTTAAGAAGTCACCGCTCGTTAACACAAACTGTTGGTCGTGCCGCTCGAAATGTAAATGGAAAAGCCATTATGTATGCAGATAAAATCACCGCTTCGATGCAAAAAACGATTGATGAAACCAATTACAGAAGAGAAAAACAAATTCGTTATAACAATGAGAACAATCTCCAGCCAAAAGCGTTAAATAAGAGTTTAGGAAGTGCATTGGCAGGAAATTCGGTTTCTACTGGCTATTATGAAAAAGAAGCTTTAAAAGCAGCCGAACCAGAAAATCAATACTTGAGTAAACCGGAAATCGAAAAGAAAATTCGCGACCTTAGAAAAATGATGGAGAAAGCAGCAAAAGAATTGGATTTCATGCAAGCGGCAAAATTCAGAGATGAAATTCAGGCATTACAAGAGAAAATTAAATAAAAACAAAATACACATGAGCAATATTGCAAACATTCTAAAATTAGAAGACGAAATCAAAATCATCGAAGCCATTGGTGAGATTATTTGGGAAAAGAAAGAAGAAACCGATGATTTTTCGGCTTTAACTGATGGCGAAAAAGTGTTCGTTTACGTAGATATTTTTGAAGGCGCTATGGGAGAAGGCGGATTTTCGTTTTTCTTTACTTCAGAAGCTGGAGATTTTGTTGAAGACATAATTGTTGCTTATAAAGAAATCAAAGCTTTTACTACTGCGGAATTAATATCGAAAGCCTGGAGCTTGTTTCCTGCAAAAACCTATTCAACTGATGTAGAAATCAGAAGAAACTTCATCAAAAAAGCAGATGAAACTTTAGTTGGTGCTTGGGAAGACTTAGACGAACAATTTTTTAGTGAAGAAGGTGAAGATATTGTTAGTTTAATTGTAGATTACATCCGAAATAATTCCGAAGAATTTGGAAACTAATTATGCTGTTCTGTAAAAACCGCTAACAAAACATCTCCCTCGACCATTCGGTTTGGGGAGTTTTTCATTAAATGCAAAATGCGTTTCATGGCATACGGATTCAATCCCATGTTAATACCGATTTCATTGATTTTAATTTGCTCCGTTTCGTGTAATACACCGTCAACGTTCATCAATAAGGCCAAACGATAAAACTGACAAATTCTGTTAAACTCATCTTTTATAACCGTAACAGCTCCTCTATTTTGGAATAATTGATGAAAAACAGCTTTTTCGATTTCCAATTCCATGGCTACCATTTCCAAAAAATCATACTCGCGATCATGCAATTCGCCATCAATTAAAGCAAATGCAATCATTTCTTGTAATAAACTAATTTTTTCTTGATGAGTATCCATAAAATATTTCTTTTCAGGTAAAAATAAGAATTCTTAATTTAAATAGATATCTTTGACCTAATATTTTACAAAAAATGAATAACAACGATGTTTTTAAAAAATTACGTGTAGCCTTACAATTACGCGATGACCAAATTATTGAGATATTAAACTTAGTGAATTTCAGAGTCTCTAAAGGTGAGCTAGGTAATATATTTAGAAGTGAAGACCATCCGAATTACATGGAATGTGGCGATCAATTATTACGCAATTTCCTTAACGGATTAGTCATTTACTTACGCGGTACAAAAGAAGAACCCAAAAATCCAAGAGAAGTTTTGGACCAAATAGCTAAAAACAAAACCGCTATACCAAGAGAAGACAAAAAACCAGAAACCAAAAAGCCGTTCAAACCTAAAACGGCAACCGATAAAAAACCTTTTGGACAGGGTAAACCTTCCACTAAAAAACAAAAACCAGAAAGTCCTGTAGAACGTTTTAAGTTTAACTCTGGGAAGAATAAAAAGTAACTATATTATTTCTTTAAAGAAAATACATGGCACAAATCAATCCACATATTAATTTTAATGGGAATGCTGAAGAAGCGTTTCGTTTTTATCAATCGGTATTTGGTGGCGAGTTTGCTCAAATTATGCGTTTCAAAGATTTGGCAAGTGAAGAATTTCCTATTTCAGAAAACGAAGCCAACAAAATCATGCACATTGCATTGCCAATTGGCAACAACGTTTTAATGGGAAATGATGTACCTGAAAGTATGGGACGCGTAAATGAAAATGAAAATCGTTCCAAGATTTCCGTTAGTGCAGTAAATAAAGAAGAAGCAGACCATTTATTCAACGGACTTTCAGCTGGTGGCACTGTCGAATATCCAATGAGTGATAGTCCTTGGGGGTCTTATTTTGGGATGTTTAGAGACAAATACGGTATCGAATGGATGATTGATTTTAATTCAAATAAAAAGGAATAGAATAAACCCAAATACTATTTCAAACTTCTAAAAAAACCCAACAAAATCCCATCATTCTCTTTTTCAGGTGTAAAAATTTCTAGAATACTTGGTTTTTCATTTTGGTTTAAGAATACTTTACATTGTTCTTCTAATGAAAGTTGATCATTCGCTTCAAAATACTCTAAATTATACATTTTGGCTAAATGAGAAGCATTTAATTGATGAGACGTTTCAAAATACGTATTGAACGTTTCCGTTTCTTGATGACCAGGTAGAATTCTAAAAATACCACCACCACTGTTGTTCAACAAAATAATCTTGAAGTTTTTGGGAATGTAATTGTTCCATAAAGCATTACTGTCGTATAAAAAACTAATATCGCCTGTAATCAAAATCGTTGGTAAATTTGTCGCAGATGCAGCTCCAATAGCTGTTGAAGTACTACCATCAATTCCACTTGTACCACGATTACAAAATACTTGTATGCTTTTTTCTAAATCAAACAATTGCAAATAACGTATGGCCGAACTATTACTAACTTGCAACTGAATATTCTTTGGCAGATTTTGACAAATAAAATCGAACACTTTAAAATCTGAAAACGGAATTTTTGCAGTATATTCTTTATGTTTCGCTACTCTATCTTTCCAAATTGAAGCAATACTTGATTTATAAGAACTTTGAATAGTATTCTCCATCAATAACTTACTCAAAAAAATATTAATTTTAGTTTCAAAATGATTGGTAAGCGCTCCAAAAGTATCATAAGCTCTTAACTCATCCACATGCCAATGATGTGCTGGTTTGTACTTTCGTAAGAACGCTTTAATACGTTTCGAAACTACCATTCCACCAAAAGTCAAAAGAATTTCAGGTTGAAAATATTTAAAATCTTCATCCGTGAAAGGTGTAATCAAAGTATCAATCTGATCAATGAATGTTAGGTGATGTAAATTAGATGTTTTTTCGGTTAACACCACAACACTTGGATCATTCGCTAAAACATCCAAATATTTTTGCTCTACTGAATTTGGAAACAACTCTCCTACTAAAATCAATTTCTTAGTGGCTTTGTCCCAAGTTTCTATAGTTGAATTTCCTAATGAAAAAGACTTAATTTTGGTATTAAAATCTATAATTTCTGGTTGTACTTGCAATTCAGAAACGGTTTCGTACAAAGGTTCTTCAAAAGGTGCGTTGATGTGAACTGGTCCTTTTTGGGTAACCGCAACATGCAAAGCCATTTGAATAAGATTGTCATTTTCAACTGAAATAGCTTCGCTTAAATTGGCATTGTATAAACTATGATTCGCAAAAACATTTTCCTGACGAATGGTTTGTCCGTCACCAATATCAATTTTGTTTTGTGGTCTATCGGCTGAAATAACTATCAACGGAATTTGGCTGTAAAAAGCCTCAGCTATTGCAGGATAATAATTCAGTAAAGCCGAACCCGAAGTACAAACCACAACAACGGGTTTTTGAATTTGTTGGGCAATTCCCAAAGCAAAAAATGCAGCACAACGTTCATCAGCAATACTGTAACATTTGAAATATGGATTATTTGTAAATCCAATCGTCAATGGAGCATTGCGTGAACCTGGTGAAATTACGATATGTTGGATACCTTTTTGTTGGCAAATCTCTATAATGCTTTGCGCTAAAGGAATTTTTGGATACATCATTTTAAAAAAATAACTGAACTACAAAGTTACGAAGTTGAAAAGGTTTTTAGTACTTTTACTATATAATTTCTTTGCGAAATGGAGATAAAAATTAGAGACTATCAAAATCAAGATTGCCCAGCCATTTTAGACATCATTAACGATGCTATTTTGAATTCGACTGCTTTGTACGATTATAACATTCGAACTTTAACTACACAAGAAGCTATTTTTGAAGAAAAACTTCAGAAAGGTTTTCCCGTGATTGTTGCCGAAATGAATAATGAAGTCATAGGCTTCGGTTATTATAGTGAATTTCGTTTCAGAGAAGCGTATAAATTCACAGTAGAACATTCCGTTTATGCGAATAAGAATGTTATTGGAAAAGGTATCGGGAAATTATTATTGACCGAATTAATTGAAAAAGCCAAACAACAAAACCTTCACACGATGATTGGCGTTATCGATTCTGAAAACACAAACAGTATCGATTTTCATAAGAAATTTGGCTTTGAAGAAGTTGGTTTTATTAAAGAATCAGGCTTTAAATTTAACCGATGGTTGCATTCTGTTTTTGTTCAGAAGATATTATAAAAAAAGTGTTCAGTATTCTAAAAAAGAATAAACTGAACACTATATATTGAACGCTAATTACTAACTATTTCCCTTCAATCCAATTTACGATTTCAGCATCTGTAGGTAATGTTCTTGGTGACACTACTTTTGCTAATTCACCGTTTTCATTAATTAAGTATTTTTGGAAGTTCCATTCTACTTCACTGTCCTGTAATCCATTTTTAGCTTTCTGTGTTAGGAATTGATACACAGGATGCATATCGCCACCTTTTACCGAAATTTTAGCCATCATTGGAAACGAAACACCATAATTTTGTTGGCAGAAAGTAGCGATTTGTTGGTTGGTTCCTGGCTCTTGCGCTCCAAAATTATTGGCTGGAAAACCTACAATTACGAAGTTTTTGTCTTTGTATTTCTCGTAAATGGCTTGTAATTGTTCGTATTGCGGTGTTAAACCACATTCCGAAGCGGTATTAACTACTAAGATTTTCTTTCCTTTTAAGGTTGAAAAATCAAAAGTATCGCCACTTAAATCTTCTACTTTAAATTGATAAATCGTTTCTTTTGCCATAGGTGTTGTGGTTGCTGTTGGAGTAGCTGTTTGCTTTTTTTGTGCCTGATTTTGACAACTAAAAATCAATGCTGCTACTGAAAACAAGGTTACTAATTTCTTCATCTTTTTTTTATTTCAAAGTTAGGATATTAAAACGCAATTTTTGATAAACATTTCTTAAAAAAAATGGCCGCTTATTAGCGACCAAATTCTTATTTTTTATAATATTTCTTATACGGAAAGTAAGCTATTGCCGATATTAATAAGACAATTGCTAAAATCACAAAGTAATACGTAACATTTTGTTTTTCTCCAGAAGCATAACTGTGTAAACCACTCAAGTGGAAGTTTACTCCAAAATACGTCATTAAAATTGAAGCGAAAGCTAAAACGCTCATTACGTTATAAATCCATCTTCCTCTCAATGCTGGTACAAAACGCGCGTGAATTACAAATGCATACACCATAATACTGATTAAAGCCCAAGTTTCTTTTGGGTCCCAACCCCAATAACGTCCCCAACTTTCGTTAGCCCATTGTCCGCCAAGGAAGTTTCCTATGGTTAACATGACTAAACCTACAGTTAATGCCATTTCATTGATATACGTAATTTCGTCGATGCTTAATTTCATTCTTTCTTTGTTCTTTTCGTTTGTGAAAATCATCAAGAATAACGAAACTAAACCTAAAACCATCGCTAAAGTAAATGGTCCGTAACTCGCTACGATTACTGCAACGTGAATCATTAACCAATACGAATTTAAAACTGGTTGTAAGTTTCCGATCGAAGGATCCATCCAGTTCCAATGTGCAATCATCAAAATCATTGAAGTTACAAAAGCAGTTGAAGCTACCGTAAGTTTCGAATCTTTCCCGAAAGCTAATCCAAAGAACATCGTTGCCCAACCCACATAAATCATACTTTCATACGCATCACTCCAAGGCGCGTGACCTGAAATGTACCATCTTACAATTAAACCTGCTAAATGCAAAATGAAAAACAATCCTATTAATCCATGAAAAACATTGATAGTCGTTCGGATGGCTTTGGAATTTTTGAAAATTTGAACAATACAGAAAGCTAACATTAAAACACCAGCTAGCATATACATATAATATAATCTCTTGAAAATATCATATTTATTATACGTAATTTCAGAATTGATTTTACTTTCCGAAAGCATTACGGCTTTTCCGTATTTCTTTTGGTATTCGGTTAGTCCTTTTAAAAGGCTATTTGGTAGTTCGTAATTTTTACTTTGAGATGCTTTATCTAAGGCATTCAAATAAAATGGCATTACATTTTTAATGGAATCCAAAGCAGTTCCTGTTGGTTGGTTGATTTCTAAAAACGAAACCCATTTATTCGATTTATCGCCTGGAACTGGGAACACTTTCAATATTTGTCCGCTTAAAGCGGAATATAAAAGGTTTACTTTCTTATCGGCTTCAATGAAATCTTTTTGAAATTGATTCGGCACTGGTTCTTTATAAGCCGTTTCTAAAACTTTAGCTAATTTATAGCTCCCAGTTTCATCGAAAAAGGCTACTAAAGGCGCATATTTTGCTTCTTTTTCAACTCCAATTAATTTACGAATACTGTCATTTCCTCTTTTTAAATAGATGATTGGCAACGAATACCAATACTGAGGATATTGCGTCATCGATAAAAACGCTTGATCGGAATTCATGCCTTCATACGTATCACTTTTAGATACTTTACGAAGTAATTCCGATGAAAACGTATTTATAGGTTTCATACGACCACCATCTTGAATTACGATTTTTCCAAATTCATTCGCATGTTCAGCTGAAACTTCGTATTTCTTTAACAACTTCAGAATTTCTTCTTTACTAGGTTGGTGATTGTGTTGTTGTGCAAAAGTTAATGAAGAAAATAAAATCAAAAACACGCTCAATAAACCTGCTTTTTTAGCTTTTACTTTTTCTAATTTCTCTTTCAAACTTGAAAAACGACTATTTTTCGTAAATAATATCGCCATCAAACCAAAATACAACAAGAAATAACCAATGTAAGTAATCCAAGTTCCCCAGAAATCGTGACTTACAGATAATTGTGTTCCTTTTTCGTCTGGATCAAATCCGGCTTGGAAGAATCTAAATCCTCTATAATCTAAAATATGATTCATGAAAACACTATCTTTAAATGTTTTTCCTTGTTCGGTGTCAGCCACTTCAATTTTACTTTTGAAAGCCGAATAACTTTTTTCTGTTCCAGGATATTTATCCGCAATGAAATCGTCAAGTTTCACTGTGAAAGGCGTATTGTAAATTTTACTTCCAAAGAAAAGTGTAAATTCTAAATCACCAATCTTAACCGTTTGTGGAACTCCTTGCTTTCCTTTTGAACCAACTAAAGTTAAGATTTCTTCTTTACCTTGTGTTTTAATTTTTACTTTTAAGGCATCATCGGTTTGTTTGTCTTTGAAATCATTATTCGATTTGAAAGTCAATTCTCCTTTGATTGCTGGTTCTGGAAATACAAATTGAGCTCCACCAATATTATACAACGAACGTAACATTAAAGGTTGCACAGAATCTTTTACCACTTTACCTTGTAATTTATCTGCCATTCGCATAAAATCTCCTTCAAAAGGTGTTTGAATCGTGTAGGCTTCAGCAATTTTAGTAATGTTAATTGCACCTTCTGTATATTTATTGAAAGCAAAAAGCACGTTGTGTAAGTTTTGAACTTCACCTTCTTTTAAGTAATGTTCATGACGTGTTCCTCCACTCGACTCAACCATTTTAATCATCAATTGACCAGTTTCAGAAGCTAGAACCGTTTCGGTGGCGTTCATAACAAATTCTTGATGTTCCACTTCAAATGGAATTCCACTGAATTCACCACTCATTGAGAAATCGTTACTTGCAAAAGCATTCAAAAAAGCGTCGTCTTTAACTTCTGGCGCCAAATACAATCCTTTTTCAAAAGTTTTACGACGCATTTGTCCTTCGTGATTTCCATCAACCAAAACCGTTAGATAAGGTTTATCGGAATAAATCATATTGGCCGATTCGCCTTCTCTGATTGGCATCATTCCTTCATAACTGATATAACGAGTAACAAAAGCTCCAACTATAATTAGAATAAAAGAAAGGTGCAAAATTAAAGTCGCCCAATTTTCTTTTTTGTGTAATTGATAACGCTTGATGTTACCTAAAAAATTAATAACAAAAAACACCATAATTACTTCAAACCAAACGGCATTGTAAACAATAACTCGAGCAGTATCAGTATTGTAGGCATCTTCGATAAAAGTTCCGGCTGCCATGGCAAGGGCAAAAAGTATAAACAAAAAAGCCATTAAGCGAGTGGAAGATAACAAGGAAAGTATTTTTTTCTCCATGAGTTTAAGGAATCATTTATAATAAATTGTCGCAAATGTACTTAAAAACAAAAACTTTTTAGCGAAGTTTAACAAAGGTTTGAGGATTTTAAGCGGTATTTAATTTAGTAAAGCATTTTAATTTCTTTGACATCAAAAAATCGGATAGTATCATCTTCCAACAACACTGCTAATTTGCCTTCTTGAGTAACTTCTTGAATTTTACCAACAAAGCGATTTCCTGCAACTGACTCAAACGTAGAAACTACATCTTTCTTAAACAAAATTTGATGATAGGCATTCCAAAAATGAGTTTCTCCTAAAACTTTTATCTGATTTAAATTGAATTCCAACCGATTCACAATTGAAATCAGCAATGTTTCTCTATCAAAAATTTTATTTTCTAACTGGTACAATGAAGATGCTTGAGGCAAATTCTCAAATTGAGATTGATTCACATTCAAACCAATACCAATTATGGATTGGACTTCTTTTGAATTTTTAAAAGTATTTTCGATTAAAATGCCACCTATTTTTTTATTCTCTGCCAAAATGTCGTTCGGCCATTTAATGACAAAATTAAGATTGCTAACAGATTTTAAAACATCAACAACACTAATTGCTACCAAAATGTTTAGAGTAAATAAACTCGTAATCCCTTCAATATTTTGATTGTATAAAACGCTAAAAGTAAGGTTTTTACCAACTTCAGAAGCCCAATCCGAACCTCTTTGACCCTTTCCTTCCGTTTGTGATTCTGTACTAACAACAGTGAAATTTTCACAACTTTCTTGAACCGAAAGCGCTTTTAAAAAATGGTTGGTTGAATCTATGGCATCGAGTTTGATTATTCTCATATTTAAATAACAAAATTTAATCTTATGTTAAGGTTCAAAAATAATCACAAAAAATGATACCTTTGCATAAAATGATAAATATTACATGACGAAAAAAAATACGAATAATGATGATTTATTAGCACTTATCATCAAAGGAATTGAAGACGTAAAGGGAAATGATATTAATATTCTTGATTTAAGGGAAATAGAAAACACGGTTTGTGATTATTTCGTAATCTGTAACGGTAATTCAAATACACAAGTTAATGCCATCATTGGCTCTATTCAAAAAGTGGTTTCAAAAGAATTAAAAGAAAAACCATGGCATGTTGAAGGAGAACAAAATGGCGAATGGGTACTTATGGATTATGTAAGTATCGTTGTTCATGTTTTTCAAAAACACATTAGAGAATACTACAATATTGAAAGTTTATGGGGTGATGCAAAAATTACAACTATAGACACTAATTACTAAAAATTTTATGGCACAAAATAATAATTCTGGCTTTAAGTTTAGTCCGTGGATGAGTATTGTACTTGTCTTGATAATTTTTTTTACTATAAGTTTGTTTACACAAGGATTAGATTTAAGTAATCCTGCACCTACTACTTTATCAAAATTTTACCAATTTTTAGATAAAAATCAGGTTGAAAAGGTTGTTTTTACTAATACAAAAGCTACCGTTTTTTTAAAAAAAACAGCTTTAACAGACAAAACACATGACAAAGTTAAAAATGATGTTCTTGGTAAATTAAATACGAAAGGACCTCATTATTTCTTTGAAATTGGGGATTTAAAAACATTTCAAGAAAACTTACAAAAAGCTTCAAACGAAGGAAAACTTGTAGAGTATGAAAAGGAGCCTGAAAGTATGTGGGGTGAGCTTATTTCAATGCTTTTACCAATTCTTATNNAAAGCTAAATTATTTGACGAAAAAAATGATACAAGAGTAACATTTGAAAACGTTGCTGGATTAGAAGGAGCAAAAGAAGAAATTCAAGAAATTGTTGAATTCTTAAAAAATCCTGAAAAATATACTTCTATTGGAGGAAAAATTCCAAAAGGAGCTTTACTAGTTGGTCCTCCAGGAACAGGAAAAACCTTGTTAGCTAAAGCCGTTGCTGGTGAAGCTAAAGTACCTTTCTTCTCGTTGTCAGGTTCTGATTTTGTGGAGATGTTTGTAGGAGTTGGAGCTTCTCGTGTTAGAGATTTATTCAAACAAGCGAAAGAAAAATCGCCTTCTATCATTTTCATTGACGAAATTGACGCTGTAGGTAGAGCACGTGGAAAAAACAA
>NZ_DITB01000064.1 GCF_002422095.1 Flavobacterium sp. UBA6195 | reverse complement strand
CTTGCCATGATGTGGCTCCAAATGTGTACTATATAAATGATGGGAATGGTAATATGGGATATTATCAATCGGGTACTTCTGGTGCATACTCATTAGGAATTACTCCTAGTGGCGGTAATTATGCATCCTTATGGACAGATTTTGATAATGATGGTGATTTAGACATGTTTATTTCAAAATGTTCAGGTCCACCATGTGAATTACACAGAAACGATGGTAATGGAGTATTTACAGACATTTCAGCAATAGCAGGAATTAATGTAACACCAATCCAAACATGGTCATCTGCTGTAGCCGATTTTGACAATGATGACGACATGGATGTAATAATAACAGCAAGTGCTGGTACACATAAATTCTTTAGAAATAATTTAGATACTTCTACAGCTGCTTTTACTAATATTACTACTGGTTCTGGTTGGGACACTAATACTTCAACTAACATTGATAACGTGGCTTACGATTTTGATAATGATGGAAAAGTAGACGTATTAGGTGGTGGTAACAAAATCATGTTCAACAAAGGAAATAATGTTTTTGAAGCTACAAATTATACAGCAATTAGTGTTGGTGCAATTGGAGACTTAAACAATGATGGTTTTTTAGATATCTTAAACGGAACTACCGTTAGATACGCAATACCAAATGGAAATAATTGGGTTAAGGTTACATTGCAAGGAATCCAAAGCAACCGCAATGGAATTGGAGCTAGAGTTGAAATTTATGGCCCTTTTGGAAAACAAATTAGAGATATCAGAAGTGGAGAAGGCTTTAAATACATGAGTTCTTTGAATGCACATTTTGGAATTGGCACCCATACTACAATTTCTCAAATTGTTATCAATTGGCCTTCTGGAGTTGTGGATGTAATTAACAATCCAAATATTAATGAAACACTATCTGTAATTGAGGGTTCTAGTCCATTAAGTTTAGTAAATAACGAAGACAAAAAAATAATGCTATATCCTAATCCAAGTTCAGACAATATAACATTAACAAATATTGAAAATTCAGAAATTAAAAATGTATCTATTATATCTACTTTAGGGAAAGTAGTTAAAAATGTTACACTTAATGAATCTAGATTTTCGATTACTGATCTAGCAGAAGGATTTTATATTCTTTTGATTGAAACTACTGACGGAAATAAATATTCCGAGAACTTTATAAAAAAATAATCTTCAATTTTGATAAATTTAAAAACTGTCTTTACTAAAGGCAGTTTTTATTTTTATATGTAAACTATTTTTTTATATTATTGCAAATTATTTCAACATGAAAATTTCTCCATTATTATTTATCCTTTTCTTTTGTATTTCGACTGTTGCTCAAAAAAATGCAGATCCATCTCCTGAAGAAATAAAAACAGCAAAATCTATTAGAGAAAAGTATGACAAATTTGATATTGCAATTTTAAGCAGTACTGAGAAAGTCACTTTTAACATTAATAAAACAAACGATCTTGTTGAAGTTAATTACAGCGTAAAAGAACAATTAATGAATATTAATCACAGAGCGGATATTCAGAAATATGAGTTTTATGATAGCCAATCTACCATTGAAAATTTTTCATTAAAATATAAAACAGACAAACAAGCTAACTTTTATGTAAATGATGAATTTTATAAAAGTAACGACTTATTTTATAATGATGCACGTGTAAAATTCATGCAAGTAGATTTTCCTGTTCAGGGCTATACCTACAAGTACCAAATGGAAAAGAAAATCAAAGACAGTAAATATTTTACAAGCATATATTTTAGTGATGAATTTCCAGTAATTGAAAAAAAGGTAATTATTGAAATTCCAAAATGGTTAGATTTAGAAATAAAAGAATTTAACTTTGATGGTTTTGCTATAAAAAAAGTAGTAACACAAAATGCTGAAACTACAATTTATACATACACCATTGAAAATTTAAATGGTAATCCAAAAGAAAATTATAGCCCTGGACCAAGCTTTTTATATCCACACATCTTATTTGTAGCAAAATCATTTTCGGTTAAAAACGAAAAGAAAACACTTTTTAGTACCACTTCCGATTTATATAAATGGTACAAATCACTTGTAGATTCAATGAAAGATGATACTACAATTTTCGCCGAAAAAGTAAAAGAATTAACTGCAACTGCAAAAAACGATGATGAAAAAATAAAAAACATCTACTATTGGGTTCAAGATAACATCAGATACATAGCTTTTGAAGACGGAATTGCAGGATTTAAACCAGATGATGCTCAAAATGTTTTTCAAAAAAGATATGGCGATTGTAAAGGAATGGCCAATCTAACAAAGCAAATGCTAAAATTAGCTGGATTTGACGCTAGATTGTGTTGGATTGGAACTAATCATATTGTTTATGATTACAGCACCCCTTCTTTATCAGTAGACAATCATATGATTTGCGCTTTATTAAAAGATGGAAAAAAATACTTCTTAGACGGAACCGAAAAATACAATTCATTTGGAGAATACGCTCAAAGAATTCAAGGGAAAGAGGTATTAATTGAAGATGGAGATAAGTTTATTTTAGATAAAATTCCAGTACAAAAAGCTGCGTCAAACACAGAAAAAAGTACAATTAACTATGTAATTGAAAACGAAACATTAAAAGGAAAAGTAAAAATGGAATATCTAGGTGAAAGTAGAGCTTCATTTTTGTATAATTACAACTCCATAAAAAATGATAAAAAAGAAGATGCATTAAAATGGTATTTGAATTCTAAAGATAAAAATTGTACTGTAAGCAATATTACAACTTCTGATTTATCAAACAGAGATCAAAAACTAACTTTAGATTATGATGTTGCCATTGCCAATCATGTTTCTTCATTTGACAATGAAATATATGTAGATTTAAATTACAATAAAGAATATAATTCTTTCGATTTCAAAGAACGCAAAACTGATTTTGTATTAAGCTATAAATCATTTGATGATATTACAATTAGTTTGCAAATTCCTGAAGGGTATAAAGTTGCGAAAATGCCTGAAAATATTTCGATAATTACAGATGATTATACCATTTCAATGAAATATGAAGTAAAAGGGAATATACTATTTTATACCAAACAATTTCAATTCAAAAACGGGATCATAAAGTCATCAAAATTTAATGATTGGAAAAATCATTATGCAACAATTCAAAAAAACTATTCAGAGCAAGTTGTTTTAACCAAATAAAAATCCAAAATGAAATTCAAATTATTTTTACTAACCTTTATTTGGGTTAGTCTTTCACAAGCACAAACAAAAGATGAAATTAAAGATTTCTTTTGGGGCAAAAATGATAATTATAAAAATGCAAATACAATTCCAGATAAATATAAAAATGAATCCGCAGTTGTAATTTATAAATATGAAGATTACGATTTTCATAAATTTGGTAAAAACGTTACCTACAGAGCCGCTTTTAGAAAAAGAGTAAAACTTAATGATCAAGCTGCTGTTACAAGCTTCTCAGAATTTAGTTATTCTGAAAAATCAAATCCAAGATATGGAGCACTTATAAAAACTGTTGTTGGTATAAAAGTTATAAAACCAAACGGAACTGAAAATATCATAAATACAGAAAAAGAAGCTGTGAGTGTTGATAAGGAAAAAAAAGTTGCCGTTCCTAACCTAGAAATTGGTGATATTATTGATTTCTATAATTACAGTACCGAAACCTTTAGTTCAACTTATGAGTTTGGATTTGATGCTGTAGAGCGAACACTTGGCGATAATTATCCTATATTAAACTACAAATTAACTTTTCAAACAGAAAATGATTTCTTTGTTAACTTCAACACCTACAACAACGGACCTGAATTAAAACAAATTCCGTTAGAAAAAAGTGGTGAACGTAAATATGAAATTATTGCAACTGATATCCCTAAGAACGATTTTCCAAGATGGTTTTTGCCATTAGTAGAACTTCCGTGTTATAAATTTCAAGTATATTTTGCTCGTTCGGGGAAATTCGAGCAAAGAGCCGCTGCGTTTTTACCAGAAAAAGAAAATATCATTAAAAAAACGGTTACTAAAGAAGATATTTTTAATTATTATGATTCAAAATTTTTTCCTGCAGGAAATTTAAATGATGTAGAAGACTTTTTAAAAGGAAAAAAATTCAATTCAAACGAAGAAAAAGTAAATGCTGTCTATTACTTTATGCGTCATCAATTTTACACAAGATACATTGAAGCTTTTGTAATAAATGATGCCAAAATCATGAATCCTTTTGGACTTTATGGCTACGATCCTGTTTTCTTTACAAGAGAGGAACAATTCATTAATTATTTCATGCAATTTCTTAAAAAACAAAAAATAGAATTTGACATTATAGTTGCTACAGGAAAAGAAAATGGACCTATAAGTGATGTATTGATTCAGGAAAACATAAGAATTCTTCTTAAAGTAAACACAGAGAAACCAATCTTTTTTGGAATTTTTGATCCCTTTTCTATCCCAAATCAATTTGATAGTTCTTTAGAAAACACAAAAGCTTATGCATTAAAAGTTTCGAAAAGCAAAAAAGTAAGTGATATTGAAGAAATAACACTTCCTGGGCTAACTTATAAAGACAATATTACAAAAGTAACTACTAATCTTTCAATAGCTTCTGATTTTTCAACTGCAAATGCTACAAAAATTTCTTCTTTATATGGTCACAATAAAGAATTTGAACACAATAGTAAAATTTTCTTCTATGATTATATTAATGAAGATTATGAAAAATATGGAACAAGCCCTGTTTTAGACATGGTTAGAAAGCAAAAAGATAAAGATAAATACAAAAAAGAATATGCTGCATTAATTGAAAAATTCAAACAAAATCAGGTTGAAAAATTCAAAAAGGAAATTGAAGAAGAATACGACATAAAAGTTGACAAACACGAATTAAAAGTAGAAAAAACAGGAAGATTCGGCATTAACGAGCCATTAGTAATCTCAGAAAAGTTCAATATTACTTCAAATTTCATCAAAAAAGCAGGAAATAATTATATTTTAGATATTGGAAAATTCATTAGTTCACAAATAGATATTGAAGAAAAAGAACATGAAAGAACCAATAATATTTACACCAGTTTTCCTCGTTCTTTTGAATACACAATCAATTTAGATATACCAGAAGGATTTACTGTTAGTGGTTTAGAAAAATTAAATGTAAAAGTGGAAAACGAAACAGGAAGCTTTGTAAGCAAAGCCGAAGTAAAAGGCAACAAATTAACTAT
>NZ_DITB01000120.1 GCF_002422095.1 Flavobacterium sp. UBA6195 | reverse complement strand
TAGTTGAAGGCGCATCAATCATTACATCTCTTCCTGAGTTGTTTTTAGGGAAAGCAATAAAATCACGAATCGTTTCTTGTCCACCTAAAATAGAAACTAATCTATCCAATCCGAAAGCTAAACCTCCGTGTGGTGGTGCTCCAAATTCAAAAGCACTCATTAAGAAACCAAACTGCGCTTGTGCTTCTTCTTTGCTAAAACCTAACAAATCAAACATTCTTGATTGTAATTCTCTGTCGTGAATACGAATAGAACCGCCACCAATTTCGTTTCCGTTTAATACCATATCATAAGCATTAGCACGAACTTTTCCTGGTTCGGTTTCAATTAATGCCATGTCTTCTGGTTTTGGAGACGTAAAAGGATGGTGCATCGCGTGATATCTTCCGCTTTCTTCATCCCATTCTAATAATGGGAAATCAACTACCCATAATGGAGCAAATTCGTCTGATTTTCTCAAACCTAAACGAGTAGCAACTTCCATTCTTAAAGCTGATAATTGCGTTCTTACTTTATTTGCATTACCCGATAAAATTAAAATTAAATCACCTGGTTTTGCATTGGTAATTTCAGCCCATTTTTTCAAATCTTCTTGATCGTAGAATTTGTCTACTGATGATTTAAAAGTTCCATCTTCTTCACATTTTACATAGACCATTCCCGAAGCTCCAACTTGTGGCCGTTTTACCCAATCAATTAAAGCATCGATTTCTTTTCTTGTATAATTTGCGCAACCTGGCGCAGCGATTCCAACAACTAATTCAGCTGAATTGAATACTGGAAAATCTTTATGTTGGGCTACCGCATTTAACTCGCCAAATTTCATTTCAAAACGAATGTCTGGTTTGTCATTACCGTAGGTTTTCATTGCGTAATCGTAAGTAATTCTTGGGAATTTTTCTACTTCAATTCCTTTGATTTCTTTTAGTAAATGACGTGTTAAACCTTCAAACATATTTAAAATGTCTTCTTGTTCTACGAATGCCATTTCACAGTCGATTTGTGTGAATTCTGGTTGACGGTCAGCACGTAAATCTTCATCACGGAAACATTTCACAATTTGGAAATATTTGTCCATTCCACCCACCATCAACAACTGTTTGAAGGTTTGTGGCGATTGTGGAAGTGCATAAAACTGCCCTTCGTTCATTCTACTTGGTACAACGAAATCACGTGCGCCTTCTGGAGTAGATTTAATTAAATATGGTGTTTCTACATCACAAAAACCTTGGTCAGAAAGATATTTTCTAACTTCCATCGAAACTTTATGACGGAACAATAAGTTGTTTTTAACCGGATTTCTTCTGATATCTAAATAACGATATTTCATACGAATGTCTTCACCACCATCGGTTTCATCTTCGATAGTAAATGGAGGCAATTGTGCTTCGTTTAAAATTGTTAGTTCGGTAACTAAAATTTCAATTTCACCCGTTGCCATATTTGGGTTCTTTGATTCGCGCTCAATAACAGTTCCTTTTACTTGAATAACAAATTCTCTTCCAAGCGATTTTGCTTTTTCAAAAACGGTTTTGTCAGTTCTTTGTTCGTCGAAAATTAATTGGGTAATACCATAACGGTCACGTAAATCGACCCAAATCATAAAACCTTTATCTCTCGATTTTTGAACCCAACCTGCAAGGGTAACTTCTGTATTGATGTGTGAAGCGTTTAATTCACCACAGTTATGACTTCTGTACATTTCTTGAAATTTTTTGCAAATGTAGTAACAAATATTAATTTTATTCGTTTAATTTTAATAGATTTGATACAATAAATAACACTTTTAAAACATGAAAAAAGCATTCTTTTTGTTTTTTGTAGCAATTTTTTCTGGTTTTGCTCAAAATACACCTAATACCGTTTCATTAAACGTTAAAATCACCAATAGATTTTCAGATACGATTACCATTTCTTCAGGTAGAACATTTAAGCAAAAAGTAGGAATTAATAAAAAAGGGGAATTTCAAACCACTTTTGAAGCTTTAAAAGATGGAGGCTTATACCGTTTGAATGATGGAAACGAAGGGACAACAATGTTTTTGAAAAATGGTTATGATTTAACTTTAACTTTAGATACTAAAGATTTTGATGAAACTATTGTTTATAAAGGAAAAGGTGCTAATGAAAACAATTATTTAGCCCAAAAAGCTATGTCAGATGAAAAGTTTGAAATGGATTTAGAGGCTTTATTTGATGCTGATGAAGCTACATTTAAAGAAGCATTGTCTAAAAAGAAAGCGGATGATTTAAAAATGATTGACGTAAAAGGTTTAGATGAAACTTTGGTTAACATGTTACGCCCTTCTTTTGAACAAGAAGAAAAATTCTTATTGGATTATTATAAACAAAAAGTAGCCGCTAAGAAAATGGAAGGTGTTGTTTCACCATCATTTGATTACGAAAACCACAAAGGTGGAAAAACTAAATTAGAAGATTTAAGAGGAAAATATGTCTATACCGATGTTTGGGCAACTTGGTGTGGACCATGTTTGGCTGAGATTCCTCACTTAAAGAAAGTAGAAGAAAAATATCACGGAAAAAACATTGAGTTTGTAAGTATTTCTGTAGATACCGATAAGGATCATGAAAAATGGAAAAAAATGGTGGTTTCTAAAGAATTAGGAGGAATACAATTATTCGCGGATAAAAACTGGACCTCAGATTTTATAAAAGCTTTCGGAATTAATGCAATACCAAGATTTATTTTAATTGGACCTGATGGGAAAGTAATTAAAGCTGATGCAGCGCGTCCTTCATCAGTAGCTTTAATTGAATTATTAGATAGTTTAGTGAAGTAATTTCATATATAGTTATATTATTTAAAGCCAATACATTACGTATTGGCTTTTTCAATGTTAAGTTTTTATCTAATGTTACCAAATTGTTAAGTAAAAGTTTTTTTATTGTAAATTAAATTTTATATTTGTTACTATAATGTTAACCTATAAAAGAAAAGAGTATGAAAAAAGTAGTAATTGCAATAGTTTTATTGGTTTCAAGTTTGTCATTTGCACAAGAAGTTAAGCCAAAATTTGAAGTGGTTGACCAAATGGTAAAAGCAACTTATTATTATGATAACGGACAAGTAAAACAAGAGGGGTATTACTTAGACGGGAAATTACATGGAAAATGGGTTGCATTTAATGAGGATGGTACAAAGCAATCGATGGGAGAATATAATAATGGAGCTAAATCTGGAAAATGGTTTTTTTGGAGCGATGCTTCATTAAGCGAAGTAGATTTTTCAGATAGTAGAATTGCTGAAGTAAAAAAATGGTCAAAAGATGTTTTAGTTAAAAACTAATTAATCGAATTCTAAAAAAAAGGAACTCAAATTTGAGTTCCTTTTTTGTTTAACCAATAATTAAAATTAAGGTTTAGTTTTTTTATCTAAATTTGGATTAAAAGAAAATCCGATACTAAAATAACCTGTTCCATCTTGTTTGTTAGAAAAAATATAATTGTTAGTATTTTTTCCTCTTTCTGAAACTCTTGCATTGAAAACTGTTGCCAATCCGGTTTCAAATGTTGCAATTATTGATTTGCTAAAACAATGTTCATAGGTTAAACCCGTATTTATTTCAATTGTTCTGTAATCATACACTTTTGCAAATCCGGTTTGGTTTATGTAAGTATAAAATCCGTTAGTATTTAGTTCGCTTCCTAAAGAAATTCTTCCGTTTTCGAATAAATTTCTTTTAAACAAAAAACGTTGTGGTAGAATAAAATCCAAACTCCATTTTGAATTTTTAAATCGATGATCTATTAAAAAAGTTGGAGAAGCTGGAACTGGAGAAGTTGGATCCGCTAAAACAATAAGTCCGACACCAATTGTGGTTCGTTCTGTTTTTTTCAAGATTATCGTTGCTCCAAAAAAACCTTTTATACGTTCAGCATATTTCTCGGTTCCATCAACAATTACACTTGCATTATATAGAAATGGTTTTTTAAACAGTTGTGAAAAATAAGTAAAACTTAAAGCTCCAGAAAGATAATGATAATTTAGTTTTTCATCGTAAACTGGAATCGAATTATCAATTTGACTTGCAACATCATTCAGCTCAAACGCTTCATATCTATATCTAAAAGAAGAAGTAATATTCCATCGTTGTTTTTTAATTATAGTGATATTGGCACTTGCGCTAAAACGAGAATGATTTTTGATTTCGCCTTTTTCAAACGGATTGTCAAATAATTCTGAATCGAAGTCGGTTGGTAAATAATTTTCAAATTTTAGATCAAACATTCGGGTTGTTGGGAACCTGTTGTTAATTGCTGATTGAACATTTTCTTTAAGTTCTTTATTTTCTTGACCTTTTGCAAAAAGAAAAACGAAGCACGTTAAAATAGAAAAAATTAATTTCATTGATTGATGGTTTTGAGTTTATTTTAAACCGTTATTTTAATTGACATAGTATATTTTGAAATATAAAAATGCCTCAATTATCTGAGGCATTTTTATTCAATAAATTAAATTTAATGCTTTGGTGTAAAACCATCTTCACTTAATTCTTTATGAACATAATCAGCTTTCATTAAACTGTCATAATCTACTTTAACATCTCTTCCTAGTTTCACTCTAATACTATCTACAATTGCATAAACAACTGGAACTACGATTAAAGTTAAGAATAAAGAGGAAATCAGACCACCAATAATTACCCAAGCTAAACCATTGTTCATCTCTGCAGCCGCACCTTTAGCAAGTGCAATAGGAATCATCCCTATTACCATGGCAATTGTTGTCATTAAGATTGGGCGTAAACGAGCATGGTTTGCCTGAACTAATGCGTTGAATGTTGATTCTCCAGCATCTTTTCTGTGATTAGCAAAGTCAACTAATAAAATAGCGTTTTTCGTAACTAAACCAATCAACATAATAATACCTAAAATGGTGAAAATATTAAGTGAATTATTAGTTAATGCCAAAGCAAATAACGCTCCAATAAATGATAATGGAATAGAAAACAATACTACAAAAGGTGTTACAAAGTCATCATATAAGGCAACCATTACTAAGTAAACTAAAATAATAGCAGCAAGTAACGCAATTCCTAAAGTACCAAAACCTTCAGTTTGATTTTCCATATCTCCACCCCAAACATAATTAACTCCTGTTGGACGTTCCATTTTTGAGAATACTGTTTCCCATTCGGTTGCAATAGTACCAGATGGTTTACCTACAGATTGTGCTTCAATAGTAACCGAAGTACTTTTGTCTCTTCTTTCTAACATACTTGGACCTGAACTTTCAATAACCTCTGCAAATTGAGATAATTTGATTTGTTGTCCCATGTTGTTAACAAAAATTAGATTGTTTACATCATTAATATTAGAACGATCATATTCATTGAATCTGATGTTGATATCATATTCATATTCCCCGGCTCTAAATTTTCCATCAGTATTTCCGTTGAAAGCGGTTTGCATAGTTAGACCAACTGTTTGAAGGTTTAATCCTAATGCTGCCATTTTATCACGGTCAACTTGAACTTTAATTTCAGGATTTCCAGCTTCTGAAGTCAATTTTACTTCCGATGCTCCAGGAACTTTTTTCAATTCAGCAGCTGCTTTTTGAGCAAATAACATTACATCATCAAAATTTGGCCCCGTAACCGTTAAGGCAATTGGTGCTTTATCTGCGCCCAATAATCCTACAGGAACAGTTTTTACTTTTGCTCCTACCAATTCTTTTTCTAACTGACGTTTGATTTTAGCCGCATATATAAACGAGTTGTCATCACGTTTTGCTTTTTCAACCAAAGAAATCAAAATTTCAGCTTTGTAAGCAGTAGATTGCGTAGCTCCCATACCATCACTAGTTTGACCTACTGTGGTAATCATATCAACGATGTTTTTATCTTTTTTTAGATAAGCTTCCGCTTTTTGAGTCATAAAATTGGTTTGCTCAACAGAAACATCTTTTGGCATTTCAATTTGAACTAAGAATTCACCTTTATCGGTTTTAGAGAAGAACTCACCACCAATAAATCCACCACCTAATAATCCAAAAATTGAACCAAAGAAAATAACAGTAACGATAGCTAACGTTGTTTTTTTGTAATTTAAAGACCAAGTTAAAATGTCTGTTACTTTGTGAGTGAATTTGTCTAGGTAATTTTCAAAGCCTAAAATAATTTTTCCAAAAAACGATTCTTTATTTAAATGTTCTAATTTTCCGTAACGTGAGAATAGCCAAGGAACAATTGTAAATGAAGCCAATAACGACAATAATGTAGCAATAATTACTGTAACACAGAATTGCGTAATGATATTAGAAACTAATCCAGTACTCATGGCAATTGGTAAGAATACGACCACAATAACTAAAGTAATTGCGGTTACGGTAAATCCAATTTCAGCTGCACCATCGTAAGCTGCGCGCACCTTATTTTTACCCATTTCCATGTGACGGTGAATGTTTTCTAATACAACAATCGCGTCATCCACTAAGATACCTACTACTAATGAAAGTCCAAGTAAACTCATTAAGTTTAATGTGTATCCCATTAATGAAATTCCAATGAAAGTAGCAATTAACGAAGCTGGAATCGATACCATTACAATAGCCGCATTTCGTAAACTATGTAAGAAGAATAACATTACGAATGCTACTAAAAATACAGCTAGAAATAAATCATGCATTACATTATCCGCAGCAGTTAAGGTAAATTCACTACTATCATTTGCAACTTTTAATTTTAAGTTTGATTTAGAATAGTCCTTCTCAATTTTAGCAATAGCTTCTTTTACTTTTTTACTTACTTCTACCGCATTTGCATCTGATTGTTTAATAACTTGTAAAAGTATTGATCCTTTCTCGTTAATTCTTGAGATTTTAGAAACGTCTTTTTGTGCATCTTGAACATCGGCCACATCACCCAAACGTACTTGAACACCATGATTTGATGAAACAACTAAATTGCGTAACTCTTCAACTGATTTATATTTTCCAGATAAACGAATGGTGGTACTGTTTTCTCTAGTTTTAATATTACCCGTAGGGAAATCTAAGTTTGAAGATAAAACGGCTTGTTGCACCTGAGGAACTGATAATCCAAATCCTTGTAATTTAGTTGCATCTAAGCTTACTTTAATTTCTCTTTCTTCACCACCAACTAAGTTAACTTGTGCCACACCAGGAACACGAGAAACAATTGGTTGAATTTTTTTATCTAACAAGTCATAAAAAGCAATTTCATCCATGCTTGCTGTTGCTCCAATGGTCATAATTGGTAAATCGCTCAAAGAGAATTTACTTAATGAAGGCGGATCAACATCGTCAGGTAAGTCTTTTAAAACTGCATTGATTTTACGTTGAGCATCATTTAAAGAATAATCGGCATCCGCATCAGCGGTTAATGTAATCATTACTACCGATAAACTTTCATAAGACTTTGATTCTAATTTTTTGATGTTCTCCATGGTAGAAACTGCATCCTCAATTTTCTTGGTTACGGTGTTTTCCACTTCACTTGGAGAAGCTCCAGGATAAACAGTTGAAACGGTAACTACGTTAATTTCAAATTTTGGAATTAACTCATAACTCAACTGTTTATAACTATATAGTCCACCTAATAATAGTATCGTAAAAAGTACGATAACCATAGAAGGTCTTTTAATTGATATATCTACAATTTTCATATAATCGGTTTTAAGTAAGCGTCTTTTTATTATTTTACTATAGAAACTTTAGTGCTATCACTTAAGTTTATTTGACCACTTGTTACTACAACATCCCCATTGTTTAAGCCGCTTAAGATTTCAACTTTATCTCCAAAAACTCTTCCGGCTACTACTTTTTTCATAACGGCAATGTCTTTTTCCACAACATAAACTTGGTTGCTACTAACACTTCCTACAAAGGCACTTCTTGGAATTGTCATCAATTCAGGTTGTTTTCCTTCTGGCGCACCAAAAACTACAGAACCATACATTCCTGCTTTTATTTCGTTATTAGGATTGTTTGTTATTGCCACTTCAATAGGGAAGTTTAAAGAAGTGTCAGCTTTTGGAGCAATAAAAGTTACTTTTCCAGTATATTCTTTATCAGGAAAAACACTTGCTTTTACTTTTACAACCGAACCAATTTTTAATTGTGCCACTTGACGTTCACTAACATTTACTTTCAGTTTTAACGAACTTGTATTTACAATTTCAAACATTTTTGTTGGTGGCATAGCGCTCAATATAGCTCCAACTTCAATGAATTTTTTATTGATAATTCCTCCGAAAGGAGCTTTAACTCTTGTGTCACCAACATTAATATTAGCTTGAGTTAATCTAGACTTAGCGTTAATCATGTTGATTCTAGCTTGATCTAATTGTTGTTTTGTAACTCCTCCAGTTTTGTAAGCACTTTCGAATCGGTTGTAATCGTTAAGAGCGTTTTGATAATTAGCATTAGCTGTTTCTGCTTCTACATTTACAACATCACCTCTAATGATAGCGATAGTTTGACCCTTTACTATTCTATCTCCCTCTTTAACTAAAATCGAAATTACTTTTCCAGATCGTTCTGCGGCCATTTCTAATTCTTGATCAGGTGAGAAGTTTCCGTTTGCAACAAAGTTATCTTCAACAGGGTTTGTTCCTACTGTAGCTACACGAACCGCAACACTACTATTTTCTTGAGCAACAATCGCTGTGTCGGCTTCATTTTGTTTTTTATTATTTACAAGAGTTACAATTGTAGCTCCAACTAATCCTACACCTAAAACGATATAAATTATTTTTTTCATTTGATTATTGGTTTAATAAGTTTTTTAGTTCTCCTTTAGATTTTATGAATTGAATTTCAGCTAATTTATATTCTAAAATAGCCGTAGTGTAATTGTTTTGTGCTTCAACCAATGCGTTTTCAGCATCTAATAAATCGGTTAATGATGCCAAACCCTGTGTGTAATTATTATTTGTATTGTTTAAAACTTCCTGAGCAAGTTGTGCATTTTCTTTTTGATTGTTGATGGTAATTAAACTGTTTTCAAGTTGTTTTTTTGCATTATCAAATGCTAAATCCAATGCTAATTTTGTGTCATCAAGATCAACTTTTATTGAGTTTAGGGCGTTGTTTGCTTGTCTAACTTTTGCTCTTGTTCCAAAACCTGTAAATAATGGAACTCTTAAACTTAATCCAATAGACGCAAAATCTGACCAATAAACACCATCTGCTGGTTTTGCAAAAAGAGGCATTTCTGGACCTTGACCAATGTAATTATAATTTCCACTTAATGAAAGTGTAGGGTAATAACCTGCTTGAACCGCCTTTTTTTGGTACGTTAATAATTGTTCTTGTTTTTTTAATAACAAATATTCTGTTCTTCCAGTTACGTCTGCTTTTGCAGATAAATCTTGTGGTGTAACCTCAAAAGCATTATTAGGTATGATGATTTTGTTTTCCATTGGCATTCCCATATAGAATTTTAAAGCATTTTCTTGTAAAGTAATCGCATTTAAAATTTGTTGGCGAAGCGAATTAATGTTGTTTACGCGAACAGTAATTCTGTCAAAATCAATTTTTTTAGCCAAGCCATTATCAAATTGCCCTTTTATAATGTCTTTAACTTTGTTGGTGTTTTTCAAATTATTATCAACTACAATAAGTTTTTGTTGTTGTACATAAACTTGATAATACGCATTTGCAACACGTTCAATAACTTGTTCTTCTGTTAATTGTGCATTAATTTGATAAAATTCTCTTGTAGATTTCGCTGCTTTTAAACCCGTAAAAACCGATTGATCAAATAAAGCTTGATTTAAAGATACTCCTGCAATAGAATTCCATTTTTGTCCAAGAGGTGCTAAAATAGTGGTTCCTGGTGCTCCAAAAAAATCGCCTGGTAAAGCATTTAATTGTAAAATAGGATTGTATGTCATACTTCCATTAGCCGAAATTTGAGGTAAGGCTCTCGAACGAACTTCTTGTATTTTATATTCGCTATTTTCTACTTCTAATTTCGCTTTTTTAGCTTCTGCTTTATTTTCGAGAGCAAAAGTGATAGCATCTTTTAACGTTAACGGAGCAATTTCTTGCGCACTTACCGATAATGTAAAACTTAATAAAGTTATGAGGATTGTATTCTTCATTGGTTATATAATTGGGTTTTTTAGGTGTTTTTCTAATTCTATTATTCCAGCTAAAGTAGCCATGGCTCTAATGTGATATTCTAAAGCTTTGACTTCTAATTCATGCGCGTCTTTTTCTAACATGGTATTTTCATTGATATTGAAGATTAACGTGTAATAAAACTTCACATAATTGTCTATGTCTAAATTTTCTCTGTATAAACCTTCTCTAATCCCTTTTGTGATGTTTTGTCGGAAACAATCTTCACAAACACTAACTTGCATACTTAAAACCTTGTCATAAATTTCAGGATAATGTTTTTTTAATTGGTATATTGGAGATGATTCGGCCGACTTGAACATTTCTCTAAACATTCTTTTTACTTCAAAATTTTCTTCAATAGCGTTGAAGTTTTCTTCTGCTATTTTGTTTAAAGTTGCTCGTATTTCTTTATGAACTGCTTGAATACTTTCTTCAATAAGAATGTCTTTATTTGAGAAATATTTGTAAATCGTTTTTTTTGAAATACACATTTCGCAAGCAATATCATCCATAGTAATGCTC
Source organism: Flavobacterium sp. UBA6195 (assembly GCF_002422095.1). Lineage (GTDB taxonomy): Bacteria > Bacteroidota > Bacteroidia > Flavobacteriales > Flavobacteriaceae > Flavobacterium. The sequence goes on along the minus strand of NZ_DITB01000120.1, from coordinate 8,893 downwards.
TTGAAACCTAGTCTCAAAAACATTTCTTTCGCTTTATTTATAATTTTATCTTTCATCATTTCTCTAAAATCACTTTTAGTGGATTTTATTTTCGGGTACAAATGTATATCGGAAACTTTTAACACCAAAATAGTTTCCATTGTTTTTGCATAAATTTAACATTTGATATATTCGCCTCAATTCAGAATATTGAAGTATTTTAGCAAAAAATTCAAGCAATGCATTCTATATCGTACTATCAAGAAAAAATGGGTAATCATTTTTCGAATATTGTTTCTAATAAAGAACCTAAAAATTTATACGAACCTATCGAGTATATTTTATCTCTTGGTGGTAAAAGAATGCGTCCCGTTTTGACATTAATGGCCAGTGAGGTTTTTAATGTAGATTGTGAAAAAGCCATTCCTGCTGCAACTGCGGTTGAGGTTTTTCATAACTTTTCATTGATTCACGATGATATCATGGACGATGCGCCTTTGCGAAGAGGAAACCAGACCGTTCATGAAAAATGGGATTTGAATACCGGCATTTTATCAGGTGATGCGATGTTGATTTTAGCATATCAGTTTTTTGAAAATTATGAGCCAGCAACTTTCCAAAAGCTAGCCAAATTATTCAGTAAAACGGCTTTAGAAGTTTGCGAAGGACAACAATATGATGTAGATTTTGAAATGCGTGACGATGTTACCATTCCAGAATATCTAAAAATGATTGAATACAAAACCGCTGTTTTAGTTGGTGCTGCAATGAAAATGGGAGCAATTGTAGCCGAAACTTCAGATGAAAATGCGGATTTGATTTATGATTTCGGATTGAATTTAGGAATTGCCTTTCAATTACAAGATGATTATTTAGACGCTTTCGGAAATCCTGAAACCTTTGGAAAACAAGTAGGTGGTGATATTATTGAAAACAAAAAAACCTATTTATACTTAAAAGCAATTGAGTTTTCAAAACCAGAAGAAAAGCAACAATTATTGCATTTGTTTTCGATTCAACCAACAGATAATAATGATAAAATCGAATCTGTAAAAGCGATTTTTAATGCTTCTGGAGCAAGTGAAGCTACTAAAAAAGCAATTCAAGATTATACTTTCAAAGCATTTGAAACTCTAGAAAAAATGGATATCGAGAATGAAAAGAAAGCCATTTTAAAAGCTTTTGGTGAAAATTTAATGAGAAGAAATGTATAGTCAACAACAATGGCAAAATCAAGTTCAAAATTCAATTTTAAAACTTGTAATTGATATTGTTTTTTCTATTTGAACTTGACTTTTGAACTTGTAATTGAATTTGAAAATGTATAATCCGCCAGCAAATATTGATGCCCTAATTTCGCAAGCCGAAGAAGAACATTTGTACTTCAAATTGATTGAACAAGTAAATAAAGATTTTGCTTTGGCAAATGAATCTATTGATGTGCCAACAAGTATTTTTCCGTTTGAATTTAAGAATTTGGTACAAGAAAAAATATACAAACTCATTCAATATAAATTTGCTGAATACTTGAATTTACTTTACATCATTGACGTACCAGAAGAACAAATCAAAAAATTAGATGGTTCCGATTTAGTGGAATTGTCAGAACAAGTTGCATTTTTGGTCTTAAAAAGAGAATGGCAAAAAGTTTGGTTTCGAAATAAGTATTAAAAATAAATTCTCACAAAAGGCATAAACGCCTCGGCATAGATATTATCTCTATCTCGGTGTAAAACATTATATCGAATACCTAAAGTTATATTATCATTACGATATCCTGCACCTAAAAACAAAGCCGTATTCCAAAAATCTTGAGTATCGTTTCCGAAAGAATCATTAAAAGTTCTATTTACTCTTAATTGTTCTAATTCAGTTGAAATTTGAATTTCTTCGATGGGATTGAATAAAGCAATTAGACTACCTCCATACATGTTAGCATTATAAAAATCACGTTGTTTTACATAACTGTATTGTGCTCCTAAACCTAATGCTACATATTGATTAAAGTTGTAAATAGCACTTGGTGCCACCATAACATCCGTATATCCACTTCCAAATCCTAAGCCAAGCCCACCACCAAATTGCACATGTTTCCAAAAATCACTTTTTGTTTTATTTTCGGTATTTACTTGTGCATAAATTTCAGGTTTAAAACTAAATAAAAACACAATACTTAACAAAAATGTTAAATTCATTACGAAATTCTTTTTCATAAATCCATTTTAAAAAAATTAATGTTATAAAAGTATAAAAATCCTTGAAAGATTATCATAAAATGTTTTACTTTTGCGTAAATTTTTAATTAAAAGGTCTTTTAGACAACACACTATGGATAGGTTTTCCTTTTTAAACGCTGCACATACGGCTTTCTTTGCCGATTTATACGAACAATATTTACAAAATCCAGATAGCGTAGAGCCAAGCTGGAGAAGTTTTTTTCAAGGATTTGATTTTGCACAAGCCAATTATGGTTCAGAAGAAGTTGCTCAGCAAATTTCTTATGTAGCTTCGGGTGATTCAGGTGAAATCTCTGAAAAAATGCAAAAAGAGTTCAATGTTCTTAAATTAATTGAAGGATACAGAACTCGTGGTCACTTATTCACTAAAACAAATCCAGTTAGAGATAGAAGAGTTCACGGACCTTCATTGGCTCTTGAAAATTTCGGATTATCGCAAGCTGATTTAAATACGGTTTTTGATGCGGCGAAAATCGTGAACATGAAACCAAGTACTTTGGCAGATATTATCAAACATTTAGATAATGTTTACTGTCAGTCAATCGGAGTGGAATTCATGTACATTCGTGATCCTAAGGTACAAGAATGGATTAAAAATCGCTTAGATATCAACGATAACCAACCAAATTTTTCGGCTGACCAAAAGAAACACATCCTTAAGAAATTAAACGAAGCCGTTTCTTTCGAGAACTTCTTACATACTAAATACGTAGGTCAAAAACGTTTCTCATTAGAAGGTTGTGAGGCGGCAATTCCCGCTTTAGATGCTTTGATTGAGGGTGCTGCTGATAGAGGAGTAGAGCAATTCGTAATGGGAATGGCACACAGAGGTCGTTTGAATGTTTTGGCTAACATCTTTGGAAAAAACACACAAAATATTTTCTCTGAATTCGACGGAAAAGATTATGACGAAGACGCTAACTTTGATGGTGACGTAAAATATCACTTAGGCTTAACTTCGGATAGATTAACGGATTCAGGTAAAAAAATCAACTTAAATTTAGCTCCAAACCCTTCGCACTTAGAAACTGTAGGTGCTGTTATTGAAGGAATTACAAGAGCAAAACAAGATAGAAATTACCCAAATGATTTTTCAAAAGTATTACCTATCGCTGTTCATGGTGATGCTGCTGTAGCAGGTCAAGGTATTGTATATGAAATCATTCAAATGGCGAAGTTAGATGGTTACAAAACAGGTGGAACTATCCATTTAGTAATCAATAACCAAGTTGGATTTACGACAAACTATTTAGATGCACGTTCGTCAACGTATTGTACGGATATCGCAAAAGTAACCTTATCGCCAGTTTTACACGTAAATGCAGATGATGCAGAAGCGGTAGTTCATGCAATGTTATTTGCGTTAGATTACCGTATGGAATTTGGTGGAGACGTTTTCATCGATTTATTAGGATATAGAAAATACGGTCACAACGAAGGTGATGAGCCTCGTTTTACCCAACCAATTTTATACAAAGCCATTTCAAAACACAAAAACCCAAGAGACTTATATGCTGAAAAATTAATTCAGGAAAACATTATTTCTGCTGGTTTTGTAAAAGAATTGGAAGAAGCTTACAAAGCAAAATTAGATGAAAATTTAGAGGCATCTCGTAAAAAAGATTTAACCGTAATTACTCCGTTCATGGAAAATGAGTGGGAAGGATACAAACAAGTTTCTGATGATGTAATGCTTCAAAAATTTGACACCTCTTTTGATAAGAAACAATTAGCTGAAATTGCGGATACGATTACCCAACTTCCATCTGACAAGAAATTCATCAGTAAGATTACGAAGTTAATTGGAGATAGAAAGAATATGGTTGAAACCAATAAATTAGATTGGGCTATGGGCGAATTATTAGCTTATGGTTCCTTACTAAAAGAAGGTTTTGACGTACGTATTTCTGGTCAAGATGTGGAACGAGGAACATTCTCACACCGTCACGCAGTAGTTAAAGTAGAAGATTCAGAAGAAGAAGTAATTCTTTTAGACAAAATAAAAGATAAAAAAGGAAACTTTTATATCTACAACTCACATCTTTCAGAATATGGGGTTTTAGGTTTTGAATATGGATATGCATTAGCATCGCCAAAAACCTTAACAATTTGGGAAGCACAGTTTGGAGATTTCTCTAACGGAGCTCAAATTATGATTGACCAATACATTTCTGCAGGTGAAGACAAGTGGAACAACCAAAACGGATTGGTAATGTTGTTGCCTCATGGTTATGAAAACCAAGGAGCAGAACACTCATCGGCACGTATGGAGCGTTACTTACAATTATGTGCAAAACACAACATGTACATTGCCGATGTAACTACGCCAGCCAACTTCTTCCACTTAATGAGAAGACAATTAAAAACAGAATTCCGTAAGCCATTAGTAGTATTCTCTCCAAAGAGTTTATTACGTCATCCAGATGTAGTATCTTCAATGGATGATTTAGCAAACGGACAATTCCAAGAAGTATTAGATGATCCAAATGTAACAGATAAAAAAGCAATCAAAACGTTGGTTTTCTGTACAGGTAAATTCTATTATGATATCATTGCAAAACGTGCTGAATTAGGTAGAAATGATGTGGCAGTAGTTCGTTTAGAACAATTGTTCCCATTAGCAGTTGATCAAATCAAAGCGATTATCGACAGTTATCCAAATGTGGATGATTATGTTTGGGCTCAAGAAGAACCTAAAAACATGGGAGCTTATGGCTATATGTTAATGAATTTTGATTTAGTAAAATTAAGATTAGCATCACCAAAAGCGTACAGTGCACCAGCAGCAGGAAGTTATGAGCGTTCTAAAAAACGTCATGCTAATGCTATCGCTATGGTATTTGATAAAAAATTATTTCAATAAAAAACAACTCAATTATCACCCTGAGCTTGTCAAAGGGTAAACTTTTTAAATAAAAAGATATGATTTTAGAAATGAAAGTCCCTTCTCCAGGGGAATCAATTAAAGAAGTAGAAATTGCTACATGGTTAGTAAAAGATGGTGATTATGTAGAGAAAGACCAAGCGATTGCTGAGGTTGATTCAGATAAAGCAACATTAGAATTACCAGCTGAAGCAAGTGGAATCATTACATTAAAAGCAGAAGAAGGTGATGCAGTAGCAGTAGGCGCTGTAGTTTGTTTAATTGATACAGGTGCAGCAAAACCAGAAGGTGGTGCAGCTCCAGCAAAAGAAGAAACAAAAGCAGTTGAAGCCCCTAAAGCTGAGGCTCCAAAAGCAGCTCCAGTGGCAGAAAAAACGTATGCAACTCAAGCGCCATCTCCAGCAGCTAGAAAAATATTAGAAGAAAAAAACATAGAGCCTTCTGCAATTGTGGGAACGGGTAAAGGTGGAAGAATTACTAAAGATGACGCTGTAAACGCAGTACCATCAATGGGAACTCCAACAGGAGGAAACCGCGGAACAGAAAGAACAAAACTTTCTATGTTACGTAGAAAAGTAGCAGAGCGTTTGGTTTCTGCTAAAAACGAAACTGCAATGTTGACTACTTTCAACGAAGTAGATATGTCGGCAATTTATGCAATTCGTGACCAATATAAAGAAGAGTTCAAAGCGAAACATGGTTTAGGATTAGGCTTCATGTCATTCTTTACTAAAGCGGTAACTCATGCTTTACAATTGTATCCAGATGTAAATTCTATGATTGATGGTCAAGAGAAAATTTCTTATGACTTCTGTGATATTTCTGTAGCGGTTTCGGGTCCAAAAGGATTAATGGTTCCAGTTATGAGAAATGCAGAAACCTTATCGTTCAGAGGTGTTGAAGCTGAAATCAAAAGATTAGCTTTAAGAGCTCGTGATGGACAAATCACAGTAGACGAAATGACTGGTGGAACATTCACAATTTCAAATGGTGGTGTTTTCGGAAGTATGTTATCTACGCCAATCATCAATCCACCACAATCAGGTATTTTAGGAATGCACAATGTTGTGGATAGAGCTATCGTTAAAAATGGTCAAATCGTAATTGCTCCAGTAATGTACGTAGCATTATCATACGATCACAGAATCATCGACGGACGTGAGTCAGTTGGATTCTTAGTAGCGGTGAAAGAAGCATTAGAAAACCCAGCTGAAATTTTAATGGGTGGAAATGTGAAAAAAGCATTAGAATTATAGAAATATAAATCCCAAATAAAAAATCCCAAATTCAAATAGAGTTTGGGATTTTTTTATTTGGGTAATATTTAAAAATAGTAAAAGTTAATCTTGGGAATAATCTACAAAATAATATAGTTTTATTCTTATTTTAGCGGACTATAATTTTCAGGTTGAGCCACCATTTTTTCATGATGCACAAATTTACTTTTTCTGTTATACTACTATTATTTATTAATTTGATGCTTGCTCAAGAATTGAGTGAATCAGAAATTAGTAGAACCCGAAATATTCAAGAGAATCTTATTTCAAATCCGGAGAAAGCATATGCTGAAGCATTAGAAATTAGTAATTCTAAAAACGAGTTATTTCGTTTTTATGGCAAATATTACATAGCCAATTATTTTTACAACAAATCAGAGTTTACTTACTCAAAGAAACTTCTGATCATACTTATAGATAGTATTGAAAAAAGTAAGATGGATAAATCAAGCAAAGTGTATCAAGATTTACTTGGAATGTGTGTGAACAAACTTTTTTATATCCATAAAAATTTAGGAGAATACGATTTAGCATTGTTTTATCTTGACAAATATAAAAACAGTGTACCTAATAATCATTTTAACGAACAATATGGCTCAATTAAGGTAGCTATGGGCGATTATGTTAATGGAATTGCTTTGTTAAAGAGAGAATTAAAAACGTCGCATCACTTAAAATTGGGAATAGGTGAAAAAAAAGTAATGAACAAGAAATTGTTTGCTGATAAATATAATATTATTGGTGAAGCTTATCAAAAGTATTACATTCAGTCGAAGAAAAAAGTGTTGTTAGATTCTGCAAATCATTATTTTAATGTAGCAGCTACAATGATGTTGCAAGATAATTTTCAGCCTGAATACACCAAAGCATTATTGAGTATGCGCGAAGCAAAAAGTGCCGCCTTAGCAGGAAATTACGAGAAATCTTTGTCGTTATATAGAAAGAGAAAAAAGTATCCTATTATTCAGGATAATATAAGAACAGAGCAGTTGTTTGATTTAGGAATGGCCGATTGTTTTCATCATTTAAAACAAGTTGATTCGGCACTTTTTTATTGTAGTAAATATATTGAAAGTTATCAAATCACTAAGGTTTCCAAAGAAAATTTATTAATGACTTATAACATTATGACACAGTGTTATAATCAGAAAAATGATGCTAAAAACGCGTATCGCTACGCCCAAAAAAGTTTAGAATTAATTCAGTCAATAGAAGGAATAAAAAGTAAATCTTTGAATTTTCTTCACAACTACGATTTAAACAAAATAAAGGAGGAATCTAATAAAGTTATTGCTTCTAAGAATTATTTTAAAATTTCACTTTTTGGGATATTAATTATTTTGGTTATTGTGGTTTTTAGTTTTTATTTCTACTATAAAGATCAGAAAGAAAAACATTATCGATTTTTAAAAATTATTCAAGATCTAAAAGAATCTAAAACTTCAGAAATTAGTATTCTGCAAATTGATATAACCGAACCACAACCAAAACAAACACTCGATGAAGAATTTATTGAAAAAATTGCTTTAGGTTTAAAAAAGTTAGAGCAAAAGGAAACTTTTTTAGATCCGAATTTCAAGTTGGCTTTTGTGGCTAAAAAACTAAATACCAATACAGCTTATTTGTCGCAATATTTCAATCAGGTAATGCAAAAAACTTTTTCAGAATATACCCAAGAATTACGAATTCATTATGTACTTCAAAAGCTGAAAGATGCTCCTTATTTCCGTAAATATACTTTGCAAGCCATCGCGGAAGAAGTAGGTTATAAAGACGCCAATACGCTTGTTCGCGTTTTTAAAAAGCAAACCGGACTTTCTCCTAATTATTATATTGAAAAATTAGAAAATACAGATTAAGTATTTGTTAATCAGGTAAATAATAATTATTAAATCTTCTGATTATTTATAAATAGTCCAATATATAAATTGGTCTAGTACTTCATATCATATAGTTTTGATGGAAATTTAATCAAATTAAGCTTCAAATCATCAAAATCAAAAAATGAAAAAAAGAATTACGTTATTCTGCCTATTGGCATTTTTGAATTTCATTCCTAATGCTGTTGCGCAATGTACTACTGCAGCAAATGGATTGTTTCCAGCTAATACCTATACACCAAACTGTAGTGGTAACTATGAGACGTTAACCAGTCAAAGTTATGCAGGTGAATACAGCAATGTGAACGTAATTGCGAACAAACAATATTCGTTCTCAAGCTCTGTAACAACGGATTATATTACAATTACAAATGCAACTGGAACTGTTGTTTATGCAAGCGGAACACAACCCGTAATATGGGATTCTGGTAGTACCACAGGTGTTATCCGTTATTACCTTCATTCCAATGCTAGTTGTGGTAGTCAACAAGTGGAAAGGTCTCGCTATATTCGATGTGCGGATGCATCAAACTGCGTACCACCTTCAAATTTAGCGGTATCAAATATAACATCCAATTCTTGTAAAATGACTTGGACAGCGGCATCACCAGTGCCTTCTTCTCATTATGATATTTA
>NZ_DITB01000058.1 GCF_002422095.1 Flavobacterium sp. UBA6195 | reverse complement strand
AAATTATCCTTTGATGATGTAGATTTAAATAAGGTTACACCAGCTTTGGATAGTTTATCATTTGGCGGAAAAATTAATGGAAATATTACCTACAAACAAGATAGAAATAAATATGAACCTATTTCAAACTTAACTATAGATAGTTTGAAAATAAATCAGTTTTTACTAGGCGATTTAGACTTTAAAATAGAGGGGAATGAAAATTTCAATCAGTTTAAAGTGAAGTCTAGTTTGAAACAAGAAGGACAAGAACACTTTTTCTTAGATGGAAAAATTAATTTTGTTGGACAACAATCAAGCTTGGATTTGGTTGCAGGATTCGATAAGTTTAATTTAGCCCCTTTTGGATCGTTGCTTGGAAGTGTTTTATCGGATGTAAGAGGAAATGCTACAGGTAGAACTACAATAGGAGGTTCATTAACAGAACCTGAAATGGATGGAAGACTCTATCTTAATGATGCCGGAATGCGCGTTCCGTATTTGAATGTAGATTATGCTTTCGAAAAAAATGCCATTGTTGATTTAACTGAGCATCAATTTAGTCTTCGGAAAATTGAAGTAACCGATACCAAATACAAAACAAAAGGGGTTATTGATGGAACTATTCGTCATGAAAACCTTGGCGATTGGGAACTCGATTTGCATTTGATTTCGGATAATATTTTAGCATTAGACACTAAAGATTCAGAAGATGCCTATTATTACGGAACTGCTTTTATGAAAGGGAAGGCTAGTATTACAGGGGCAATAAATGCATTAAACATTAAGGTTTCAGGGGAGTCTGAAAAAGGGACATCGATAAAAATTCCAGTAAATGATGACGAGGACTTGGGTAACAATTCATTCATAAATTTCATGACAGTTGCTGAATACCAAAAATCATTAAAAGAAAAAATTACTAAAGGGAATCGTTATCAAGGTATTGAGCTAGATTTTAATTTTGATATTGACACCGATGCAGAAATTGAAATTATTCTGAATAGAGAAACAGGACATGCAATGAAAGGAAAAGGTGTTGGATCCATGCAGATGAATATTAATACTTTAGGGAAATTTGAAATGTTTGGGGATTTTATTGTGCAAGAAGGGCAATATAATTTTAAATACGGCGGTATTATAGATAAAAAATTTAATGTCGAAAAAGGAGGTACTATTCGTTGGGATGGAGAGCCTATGAATGCAGTCTTGGATTTAAAGGCTACCTATAAAACTATGGCAAATCCAGCTGTATTAATAGAGAGTGCTTCATTAAATAGAAAAGTGGATACCAATGTTTCCATTTTGCTAAATGGTAATTTAGATAATCCTCAACCCGATTTTAGTATTGATTTCCCTACTGTAAGTTCGGTATTAAAAAGTGAAATTGATTATAAATTACAAGATAAAGATACACGACAAAACCAAGCTTTTGCTTTAATGGCAACAGGTTCCTTTGTAACAGCTGAATCTACTGGAAATGCGGCATATGGCTCTTTAATAGAAGGAGCAAGTTCGATTATTAATGGTTTGTTTGCAGATGCTGATAGTAACTTACAATTAGGATTAGACTATTCTCAAGGCAATAGATTAACTGAAATCTCAGATCGAGTGGGGGTAACTTTAAGCACAAGAATTAGTGATAGAATTACGATTAACGGAAAGGCAAATGTACCCGTAGGAGGTGTGACAGAATCTATTATTGTAGGAAATCTTGAAGTTTTAATACAGCTTAATGAAGATGGCTCATTGAATGCTCATGTATTTAATAGAGAGAATGATATCAATTATGTTGGTGATGGAATAGGATATACTCAAGGTCTTGGAGTTACCTATAATGTCGAATTTAATACTTTTAGAGAAATGCTCAAAAAGATATTTAATTCAAATCGAAATAGAAAAAAAACTTCAAAATCTCATGATGATTTACCTGATTCAGATTTTCCAAATGAGTTTATAGAATTTATAAATCAAAGAAAATTTAAATCAAGCGAACCTAGTAAAGAAGAGCCAATTAAGGCTCCAGAAATCGATTAATTCTTAGTTATTTAATACTAAAATCAAAAAGTTATTAACGAAAACGTTTGAATTTGCCGCTATCATTAAATAGTTTGCAAAAATTGCTCTTTTTTTGTTTTCCGTTTTATAACTTTACATAAACAATCAAAAATATGTCAATAAAGATTAAAAAAGTTGGTGTTTTAACTTCAGGGGGTGATTCTCCCGGTATGAATGCTGCAATACGTGCAGTAGTAAGAGCTTGTGCCTTTTATAATGTGGAATGTGTAGGTATATATAGAGGTTATCAGGGAATGATAGAAGGTGATTTTAAAGAAATGGGACCACGTGATGTAAAAAATATTATCAATAAAGGGGGAACTATTTTGAAATCGGCGCGTTCAACTGAATTTAAAACAAAAGAAGGTAGAAAGAAAGCTTATGATAATTTGGTAGCAGCAGGTATTGATTCTTTTGTTGTTATTGGAGGTGATGGTAGTTTTACTGGAGCAGAAATCTTTAATGAAGAATATGGATTTCCGGTAATTGGAATACCAGGAACCATTGATAATGATATTTATGGTACCAGTCATACTTTAGGATACGACACTGCTTTGAATACCGTAATTGATGCTATCGATAAAATTAGAGATACCGCAAATTCACACAACCGATTATTCTTCGTTGAAGTAATGGGAAGAGACGCAGGGCACATTGCTTTAAATGCTGGAATTGGAGCAGGAGCAGAAGAAATTCTTATTCCGGAAGAAGATTTTGGTTTAGACCGATTAGTTGAATCGTTAAAAAGAAGTAAAGGTTCAGGAAAAACTTCAAGTATAGTAGTGGTTTCTGAAGGAGATAAAATAGGTAAAAATGTTTTTGAATTAAAAGATTACATAGAAGAAAACATGCCTGAATATGATGTTCGTGTTTCGGTTTTAGGGCATATGCAACGTGGTGGCTCTCCTTCTTGTTTTGACCGCGTATTGGCTTCAAGATTAGGAGTTAAAGCTGTAGAAACTTTATTAGAAGGAAAATCTAACTACATGGTAGGTTTGAATCAAGATAAAATTATGTTAACCCCTTTAGAGCAAGCCATCAAAGGTCAAAGTGAAATCGATATGGAATTGGTAAAAGTATCCGATATCGTATCATCATAATAAATTTGTAAATTAAAGAAAATAAAAATGTCAAAGGTAAAATTAGGAATTAACGGATTCGGTAGAATCGGAAGAATTGTATTCAGAGAAACATTCAACAGAGATAACGTAGAAGTAGTAGCTATCAACGATTTATTAGACGTAGATCATTTGGCTTATTTATTAAAATACGATTCAGTTCATGGTCGTTTTAATGGAAAAGTTGAAGTTAAAGACGGAAAATTATATGTAAACGATAAATTTATTCGTGTTACAGCTGAAAGAGATCCAAAATTAATCAAATGGGATGATGCAAGTGTAGATGTAGATGTCGTAGCAGAATGTACGGGAATTTTTACTACTCTAGAAACTGCTCAAGCACACATTGATGGAGGTGCTAAAAAAGTAGTAATTTCTGCTCCTTCAGCTGATGCCCCTATGTTTGTAATGGGGGTTAATCATAATGAGGTTAAAGCTACTGATACTATTGTTTCAAATGCTTCATGTACTACAAACTGTTTAGCTCCTTTAGCTAAAGTAATCAATGATAATTTCGGAATTGTAGAAGGATTAATGACAACCGTTCACGCTTCAACTGCAACGCAAATGGTTGCCGATGGACCTTCTAAAAAAGATTGGAGAGGTGGTCGTGCTGCTTCTGTAAACATTATTCCTTCTTCTACAGGAGCTGCTAAAGCTGTAGGAAAAGTTATTCCTTCATTAAATGGAAAACTTACAGGAATGTCATTCCGTGTTCCTACAGTAGATGTTTCTGTAGTTGACTTAACCGTTAAATTAGAGAAAGAGACTACTTATGAAGAAATCATGAAAGTACTTAAAAATGCTTCTGAAACTTCAATGAAAGGTATTTTAGGATTTACGGAAGATGATGTAGTTTCACAAGACTTTGTTTCTGATTCTAGAACTTCAATTGTTGATGCTAAAGCTGGAATCGGATTGAATTCTACTTTCTTCAAATTAGTTTCATGGTATGATAACGAATACGGTTACTCAAGTAAATTAATTGATTTATCGGTACATGTTGCTGGTTTAAAATAATATATTAAAAAAAAATCCCGCCACATTTTATGCGGGATTTTTTCCTCCTAAACTAAACTAACACCCAACAAATGAAATTATTAGTTGACAGTGGTTCTACAAAAGCCGATTGGATTGCAATTGATGATAATGGAAAAGTAGTATTCACTACTCAATCTTTAGGATTAAACCCTGAAGTATTAGACAAAGACGAAATTATCAGCCGATTAGAAGATAAGTTTGATATTTCGCATAATAAAGATAAAGCTACTCACTTGTTCTTTTACGGTGCAGGATGTGGAACAGATCGTATGAAAGACTTTCTAACTTTAGTTTTTCAAGATTATTTTAAGCATGCAGTTGTAGTTGTTCATGAAGACACCTATGCGGCGGTTTATGCTACAACTCCTAAAGACGAAAAAGCCATTGTTTGTATCTTAGGAACGGGTTCAAATTGTTCTTATTTTGATGGAAAAGTGTTGCATCAAAAAGTACAATCTTTAGGGTATATTGCTATGGATGATTGTTCTGGAAATCGTTTTGGACGTCATTTGATTCGGGCTTATTATTTCAATAAAATGCCTAAAGAATTAGTTCAAGAATTTGAAGAAGAATATAATTTAGATGCCGATTATATCAAACATAATTTATATAAAGAGCCAAATCCTAATGCGTATTTAGCCACTTTTGCGAAGTTTTTAATTCGTCACAAAGACACCGAATTCTGCCAAAAATTGATTCAAAAAGAAATGGAATCTTTTGTTGAAAATTATATTGAACAATTCGATAATTGTAAAGAAGTTCCGGTACATTTTATTGGTTCTATTGCTTTTTATTTGAAAGAGGAACTAACATCAGTACTTGAAAAAAAATCTATTAAAATAGGAAATGTTCTAAGAAGACCGATTGATGGTCTAATAGCATATCATGTTTTAAACAAATAAAAAATTAATTTAAAGTTGATTAAATCCCAAATCATATCATTTTTGATTTGGGATTTTTTTATTATTACATTTGTGAGGAATGAATTAAATTAAATTATGGAATTAGCTATTATTGCACATGATGGAAAGAAAGCCGATATGGTACAGTTTTTAAATAAGAATAAAACCATTTTATCAAAAGAAAATATTAAAATAATTGCCACCGGAACCACTGGAGGTAAAGCAGAAGCGGCAGGTTTTAAAGTAAAAAAGATGTTATCTGGTCCTTTAGGAGGTGATGCCCAAATTGCAGCTCGTGTTGCTGAAGGAAAAACTAAAATGGTTTTGTTTTTTAAAGACCCAAACTCTAATCATCCCCATGAAGCCGATATTAATATGTTAATTCGAATTTGCGATGTACACAATGTGCCATTAGCCACTAACGAAGCCACAGCTCAGTTAATGGTTTTAGCACTATAATATTTACTTAATTGAAAAATGTTTTATATATCAGTAGAAAAATCCTTAAAGTTGTCTGTTATATAAATCAATTAATTGTAAATTCTAACATGTTATTAGGTATTCCTGTAACACTAGTCTTAACAGTTACCATTACTGCATTTTGAGCATTAAGGGTTACAATTTCAGGGTCAAATGAAATACGGTATTGTCCTGTTGTTAAGGTAATTTTACTTTCATATTCATAAGTAGTATCTATGGCATCTAATACGGCAATTCCTGAAATATAACTTCCTGTTTGATTTTCACCATTTAGTAAAACAATATTTGATGGAGTTATGTATTCCCATACATTATTACTGTTCTTCTTTTGTATGGTATAGTTGAAAAACATTTTTCTTGAGGTGCTCGTTAAAAAAATGTCGAAAGGATTTGTTGTTTGAGGCAATATTCGAGGAATATTACTCGAAACAGTTACTTCATCTCCTGTAAGGCTAACTTCAATTAAATCATTTGCTGTTAAAGTAGTAGAAGCAAAAAATTCATCATCACTTTCTGTACAACTTGTAAATACAAATACCGGAATAATAAACGTAAGAATAAATATGTATTTTTTCATGATATTTTACTTAAAATCTATAACCTAAATTAATTCCCATTCTCGCTACTGTTGATGGACTGTTTTCTTGTAATATGTTTTTACCAATACCCACAGTCAAGTCTATTACAAAACATTCTTTTAGGTATAATTTATAACCTATCGAACCTCCTAAAGCCAGATCGGTATATCGATGTTTTGTTATTACAACATAGTCGGCACTTCCATTGTTTAAATGCGTTAACTCTTTATAATTACCACCATTAACATTCACAAAACCTTCTAAATAATATAAATTTGTTGCGCTTTTAGATAAAGCATATCGAACATATGGAATTATTTGATAATCAATTAAAGTTCTTGTATCGTCAGTAAGAAAATTATCTCTTGTACTTTTTTTATTTAAAAAAATACCAGTAATACCCCCTGAAAAATCTTTGTTTAAAAAACGATCGTATGAAATACCTAATCTTCCGTAGGTAACAAAATGGAAAACATCTATTTTTAACTCACTTTTTTTAGACAAAATTGGAGATGGAAGTGAATCATAAGCGGTTGAATTACTTTGTGAAAAAGCGTTAATCGAAAGGAATATCACTAATAA
Source organism: Flavobacterium sp. UBA6195 (assembly GCF_002422095.1). Classification (GTDB taxonomy): domain Bacteria; phylum Bacteroidota; class Bacteroidia; order Flavobacteriales; family Flavobacteriaceae; genus Flavobacterium. The sequence goes on along the minus strand of NZ_DITB01000058.1, from coordinate 8,542 downwards.
ATAGCTTATTTTTTTCAAAAAATAGGGATATTGTTTTTGTAAATATATTAAATTTATCAATTGAAAGTTAGTGCTCCTAATATTTCTTCACTCATAAATTTTCCACCCGGATAGGTAGCTGTGTAATCTAAGTTGAGCCAAATATGTCCTCGTTCATCAATGTGATAATGAATTTGCTGGTTATAACTTTCTTGTTTAAAAAGTACCTCTTTAATTAAATAAATGGCGGTTTCTAAATCGTTTTTATTACCAATCAACATTTCAGGGTATAAATGGCCTCCAGTATGAATAATTCTAGGTGTTCCACCAATAGCTTTAATACAGGCAGCCATCAAAATAGCGTGGTCATCACAATCACCCGAAAAATGTTGTAAACTTTCTGAAGCGTAAGCAATATATTCTCTTCCTTTTGGATCGTTCACGTAATTCCAACGGTTTCTAATTTCTTTAAAAACAGCAAAACACTGAATCATTCTTCGGGTTTCGCCAGTTTGTTTGATTTCTCTGAAATGTTTCGTTGTTGCATATAAGGCAAAGTTTCTAACTTTCGGATTAGAAAAATCTACCGCTTTAATGATTTTAGATTTATTAGGAAAAGGAAGCAATTTGGCTACAATAATGTCTTGCGGATTTGGTGTTTCGCTCATGGAATACACCATATAACGATAATCTTCAAAAACCCGATTAAAACCATAATTTCCGAACAAAGTTCCGTATAACAAAGCAATTAAGTATAGAAAAACAATCAGAATAATGATGGTTTTCACCAATCGAAGAACTAGTTGAATGGCTACAAGAATAAGGATGAATATGATGATTCTATCCAAATGTAGTGACCATTCTAAATCGATTAAATTTTGATGTGCAATTAAAAAAAGAGGAATAGCAATTAAGATATTCAACAAAAAAATGACAACATTATCCCACGGCTTCGGTAAAGAAAGCTTTTCTTTGAGTTCGGCGATAGTTGGGATTTTAATTGTCATTTCGTTTAAAACGATAAAAATACGGAATTATTTAAGTATAGACTCTTTTGGGACTTTTTTCTCGATAATTTGAAGCTTCAAAAGTTGTTCCATTATTTTATCTAATGTTGGACCCGTCATTTGTTTTTGCGACCAACGTGTTAGTTTTAACCATTCTTGAATAGCTTCCACTTTTTGATTGTATTTAGAAGCTAAAGTTCTGTCAATACTTGGAATCATTTTGAATTCTTCGGTTGTGGTATTGATGATGTCTAAAATTTGGTCGATTACTTTTGGCTGATTTTCTAAAACTTCATTTCGTACCGCAATTACGAAACAAGGCCAAGGAGTAGGGCAATCCGCAATTCTTCTGAAAATGCCTTTATCGACAAGAGGTTGCGTCATAAAACGCTCCCACATGAAGTAATCTGCTTTCCCTGAAGTTAAACTTTCAACGGCGCCATCAATAGTGTTTACGATTTCGAATTGTAAGTTTTCGGTGTTCCAATTTTGATTTTGAGCATTCACTATACTCATCAAATGCGAGCCTGAACCCATTCGAGAAATCGCTACTTTTTTATGTTCTAAATCCGAAAGTGTTTTAGAATTAGAATTAGCAGCAACGTGAATTCCCCAAATTAAAGGACTTTGTACATAAACTTGCACAATCTTGCTCGGATTTCCAGCTGCGATATCTTTTATTATGCCTTCAGTAAGAATTACAGCAATATCGGTTTCGCCATCGCGCAACATTTGACACAATTTTCCTGTACCTTCTGGGACATCAGTCCATTGCAAGTCGATTCCCACGGCTTCAAATTCGCCATCTTCGATACACATGTGCCAAGGTAAGTTGAAATGTTCTGGAACTCCAGCTATTTTGATTGTTTTCATTGTTCTAAATTCTGATTTCTAAATTCTAATTTCTTTAACAGCCACCATTTCCAAGTTATGCCATTTTCATCAGGATAATCTTCCATAAAATGGAAACCTACTTTTTGCAACACATGGTTAGAAGCTCCGTTTTCGGCATGAGTATAAGCATTCATTTCTTGAATGTTCATTTGGTTAAAGCCATAATCTAGCCAAGCGTTTGAAGCTTCAGTAGCGAAACCTTTGTTCCAAAATTTTTCATTTAAACGATAGCCGTAATCATAGAAATTAGTGTTTCCATTTTCTACGTGGTCGTTTACAAATTTAATTCCTGTCCAACCAATTAATTCATTCGTGTTTTTAGTAATAGCTACAAAACGCCCAATTCCGTTATTGATGTATTGCTTTCTAACCATATCAATATAAGCATGAACTTCGTCAATATGTACAACGGGTTTTTGCCACAGATATTTGTGCACATTAGGATTGCAATCCATTTCAAATAGAGCATTTGCATCTTCGTGACGCATTTCTCTTAGGATTAATCGGGGTGTTTCTAGAATTAAATTCATTTTGTTTTTGGAACACAGATTGTAGAAATTTTAAAAATTTCAATAATTTTTTAATTGTTTTTTTACTCTGCTAACTTATTTAAAGTATATTCAATTAATTCATCTACAGCTTTATATGGGTCTTCACTGAAAGTTCCAGTTGCACGGTTAGCGATGATGGCATTTAAGGATAAACAGTTGTGACCTAGTAGTTTTCCTAAACCATAAATAGCGCCTGTTTCCATTTCTAAATTCGTCATTCGAGTTCCGTTGAAATTGAAACTATCCATTTTAGCATTTAACTCAGGATCTTGAATTCCTAAACGTACTACACGACCTTGAGGACCGTAAAATCCGCCTGCAGTTCCTGTGAATCCTTTGAAAATTTTATCACTTTCTAAGCGTTGTTCTAAAGTTTTACTTCCTGCAATAACGTATGGGCGACCTTTTCTCATGTCCCAATTTGTTTGCTTGATGAATGCTTCTTCCATTTCAGTTTCTGAAATTTCATCAATTAAATAGGAGCGAAGCATATTATCCAATCCTAATCCATATTGACTCATAACAAAGCTATCGCAAGGGATATCCGCTTGTAACGAACCTGAAGTTCCGATACGAACAATATTTAAAGAAGTCAATTCTTTTTTAACGGTTCTGGTTGCTAAATCTACGTTTACCAAGGCGTCTAATTCATTCATTACGATGTCGATGTTGTCTGGACCAATTCCAGAAGACATAACGGTAATTCTTTTGCCTTTATAAGTTCCTGTTTGGGTTTTGAACTCGCGTTTTTGAGTCGTAAATTCGATTGAATCAAAGTGTTTTGTAATTTTCTCTACACGATTTTGATCTCCAACGAAGATAATATCGTTAGCGATTTGTCCAGGTTTTAAATTGATGTGATAAACACTTCCGTCTGGATTTAATATTAATTCTGATGCTGCTATCATTTTAGCCCCCTAACCCCCGAAGGGGGAATCCTATTAGGGGTCAATAGGTTTTAAGTTCTCGTATTTATTTTTACTAAAATATGAGATTGTTATTAATTTTATTCTTTTTTCATTTTTATTCCCCCTTTGGGGGTTAGGAGGCTTTACCCTCCAACTCGTTTTGTTTTGAATCCTTTGTCTTGTAATAGTTTCATGATTTTATCACGATAATCGCCTTGAATGATGATTTCGCCATCTTTAAAAGTACCACCAACTGCTAATTTGCTTTTGATTTCTTTGGCTAAGATTTTAAAATCTTCGTCTTCGCCCTCATATCCTGAAATAATAGTGGTAGGTTTTCCTTTGCGTTTCTCATATTTGCAAATCATTGGTTCTTTTTGAACGAATAATTCGTGAGGAAGAATTTCTTCTTTTTCTTCTTCTAAAGGCTGATGATCTGGAAATAGTTTTTTTAGTTGTTCTTCTAAACCACTCATAATTAATTTTTTTGAACGCGGATAATACTGATTTTACGGATTACCGCTGATTTTATTTTCTGTAATTTTGAAATACTTTTCTACAAAATTCAGGTTTTTTTCCAAAGTTTAATAGAAGTCCTACTTCAATATTCGTGCTTTTTAAATAATTAAGTAATTGAAATTCATGAGCTTCAGTAATTGATTCAGTAGCTTTTAATTCTAAAATTACTTTATCGTTTACTATTAAATCGGCATAATATTCTCCAACTTCAACATTCTTGTAATATACTTTTATTTGCTTTTGAGATTCAACTTCAAATCCATTTTTTTTTAATTCTGTATACAATGCATTTTGATATACTTTTTCTAGAAAACCATGTCCTAGCTCATTATATACTTCATAAAACAATTTCAAAATTGAGCCTGTTAACTCTTTGTGTAAAATACTACTCATAATTTATAATTTAATCTGCGTTAATCCGAAAAACCCGTTTCATCCGCGTTCCATTGTGGCGTGTATGTATTTTCAATTTTTAAACAAAAAACCAAACCCCAATGTTACTTGGAATTTGGAATTTTATTTTTTTTGGAATTTTTTTCCTTTATTTCTTAATCAATCCTAATTCTACCAAACGTTCATGTAAGAACTCACCAGCGGTGATGTCTTCATATAATTTTGGATTGTTTTCATCGATACATTCTGGTAAGCAATTTAAACTCATATCGCTTACTGGATGCATGAAGAAAGGAATTGAATAACGAGAAGAACCCCATAATTCTCTTGGTGGATTTACCACTTGGTGAATCGTTGATTTCAACTTGTTATTGGTGTGTCTTGATAACATATCACCTACGTTAATCATCAATTCGTCTGGTTGTGCCATAGCGTCAATCCATTCTCCGTTGTGATTTTGTACTTGTAACCCTTTTCCTTGAGCTCCCATTAATAAGGTAATCAAGTTGATGTCACCATGTGCTGCTGCACGAACGGCTCCGTCTTTAGGTTCGTCTGTAATAGGTGGGTAATGGATGGGACGTAAAATACTGTTTCCGTCTTTGATGTATTTATCAAAGTAGAATTCATCTAATCCGATGTAAAGTGCTAAAGCTCTTAACACATAAACCCCTGTTTTTTCTAACATTTGGTAAGCTTCTTTACCTACTTCATTGAATTTAGGCAATTCCGTTACTTCCACGTTGTCTGGATATTCGCCAGCCCATTTTGACCCTTCGCTAACGTATTGTCCAAAATGCCAAAACTCTTTTAAATCTCCAGCAGAGCGACCTTTTGCATGTTCTTTCCCAAAGGAAACATAACCGCGTTGTCCGCCAATGCCTGGAATTTCGTATTTAGCTTTGGTTTCTATAGGAAGTGCAAAGAAGTTTTTCACTTCTGAATATAAATCCTCAACTAATTTGTCATCTAAAAAATGACCTTTTAATGCTACGAAGCCGATTTCTTCGTAGGCTTTTCCGATTTCATTTACAAATTTTTGTTTACGTGCCGGATCATCCGACAGGAAATCACGTAAGTCAACACTAGGAATTTGTTGCATACTTAAACTTTATTGTTAATAAATCAAATGGGCTTTAACCCAAGTAAATACAAAGGTAATTATTTATTTTAATTGTGAAAGTGGAAAGTTGTTAACAATGGGGGAAAGTGAATAGGGATTAGTGAAAAGTGATTAGTGAAAAGTGATGAGTAGAAATATAGCTTGAAGTGGTTTTATAAAAACCTGATATTAATTCTTAGTGTACTTGCGTTAAAATTTAAACTTGAACTTGCTCTTGTTCTTGCCTTTGAAATTTGTCTTGTCTTTTTTTATAACAATTCGCTTTCAAAATGTTATTTTTATTACTTTTGAGCAAAATTTAATTGTTCCATCATCATGAACTTTGAAAGAAAAGAGTTATCGAATTCGCAACTACTTGATTTATACAAGAAAATCTTAAAACCGCGTTTGATTGAAGAGAAAATGTTGATTCTAATCCGTCAAGGAAAAGTGTCGAAATGGTTCTCGGGTATTGGGCAAGAAGCTATTTCTGTAGGGATAACTTCGGTTTTGGATAAAGATGAATATATTTTACCAATGCACCGTAATTTAGGAGTATTTACAACTCGTGATATTCCATTACACCGTTTGTTTTCGCAATGGCAAGGTAAGAAAAACGGATTTACAAAAGGTCGTGATAGAAGTTTCCATTTTGGAACACAAGAATATAAGATTATTGGAATGATTTCGCATTTAGGTCCTCAATTAGGGATTGCAGACGGAATCGCTTTAGCCAATAAATTAAGAAAGAACGGAAAAGTAACTGCAGTATTTACAGGTGAAGGCGCAACTTCAGAAGGTGATTTTCACGAAGCATTGAATATCGCTGCTGTTTGGGAATTACCGGTTTTATTCGTAATTGAAAATAATGGTTACGGATTATCAACTCCGACCAACGAACAATACCGTTGCGAAAACCTTGCTGATAAAGGAGTAGGCTACGGAATGGAAAGTCACATTGTTGATGGTAACAATTTATTAGAAGTGTATCATTTGATTTCGGAATTAAAAGCTTCTATGGTAGATAATCCGCGCCCTGTTTTATTGGAGTTCAAAACCTTCAGAATGCGTGGTCATGAAGAGGCGAGTGGTACGAAATATGTGCCTCAAGAATTAATGGACATGTGGGCAGTGAAAGACCCTGTTGAAAATTATAGAAATTACTTAAAAGCTACAGCCGTTTTATCAGATGAAGAAGATGAAGCGATTCGTGCTGAAATTAAGAAAGAAATCGATACCGATTGGGCAAAAGTTCAAGAAGAGCCAGCTATTGTTGCCTCTTTAGAAGAAGAATTGGGTGATGTTTATGCACCTTACGAATTTGAAGAGTTTAATCCATCTTCAGAAGTTGAAAACATTCGTGTGATTGATGCCATTTCGAATGGTTTACGTCAGTCGATGGAACGCCATGAGAATTTGGTTATTATGGGACAAGACATTGCCGAATATGGTGGTGCTTTCAAAATTACAGACGGATTTGTAGCGCAATTTGGAAAAGAAAGAGTTAGAAATACTCCAATCTGTGAGAGTGCTGTAGTTTCAGCGGCTAACGGATTATCAATAAATGGATATAAAGCAGTAATGGAAATGCAGTTTGCAGATTTCGTTTCAACTGGATTTAATCCAATCGTAAACTTATTAGCGAAGCAACATTATAGATGGCAAGAAAAGTCGGATGTAGTGGTGCGTATGCCTTGTGGTGGTGGTACCCAAGCGGGACCTTTCCACTCACAAACAAATGAAGCTTGGTTTACCAAAACACCTGGTTTAAAAGTGGTATATCCAGCATTTCCTTATGATGCAAAAGGATTATTAAATACAGCTATTAATGATCCAAATCCGGTATTGTTCTTCGAACACAAGCAATTGTATAGAAGTGTGTATCAAGATGTACCAAAAGATTACTATACGTTACCTTTCGGAAAAGCGTCTTTGATTAAAGAAGGAACAGATGTTACTATTATTTCATTCGGAGCTGGTGTGCATTGGGCATTAGAAACGTTAGCAAATAATCCAGAAATTAAAGCGGATTTATTAGATTTAAGAACCTTACAGCCAATGGATTGGGATGCGATTTATACTTCAGTTAAGAAAACAAATAAAGTAATCATTTTACAAGAAGATACTTTGTTTGGTGGTGTAGCTAGTGATATTTCAGCTATGATTATGGAAAACTGTTTCGAGTACTTAGACGCTCCAGTAAGAAGAGTTGGAAGTTTAGAAACCGCAATTCCATTTATGAAAACATTAGAAGATCAATATTTACCAAAAGGTAGATTTGAAATAGAATTAAAAGAGCTTTTGGCTTATTAATTCATTTATGATAAATTATTTAAAAGGCACTTTCGGGTGTCTTTTTTTTGGTTCTATAGTTCTCGATACAATTTTTAAAAGTAAAAATTAGCATTTTTTCTTTTAAAAATCACTCCTTTAGATTTGTTTTGATAAATTTAGGTGAATTTAGAAAAGAGAAAAGTGTTTAAGTAAACTAACAATTACTCTGAGTAAAACTCATACTTCGATATAGACTTAAACACTTTTCTCTTTTCTAAATTCACCTAAATTTATCAAAACAAATCTAAAGGAGTGTTTTGGATTTGGAAAGCCTTAGATTTGCAAAACCAAAATGTATCGAGAACTAATGAAAAAAATTCTCTTTGCATACACTATCCATACTGTATCTATATTGTATCCATACTTCTGGCATACACTAACCATACTTAACGCATACACTCCTCATACACTCGGCATACTTAAACTGAAAAATAGGTTTGGTGTTTTGAATGCTATTGACGGGTTTTGACGTGTTTTGATACTTTTTGATAGCAAATGATAGGCTAGTTGTGATTTTATGGGGGTTTTGTTCGTAGTTTGTTCGAACGTTGTTCGAACGAGCTTCGTAAAAAGGGGTGTTTGTTCGAAGGATGTAGGAATGAAGTTAGAGAAAAACACAAAAAAAAGTATTTAATTTTAAGTTTTTAGCTTGTTGAAAACTCTAATATAAATCGTTCCATTTACATTTGATTTACAATTGGTTTTTGGTATATTTGATTTATATACAAAATAAAAAATGAATTTGTCATTTAATATAAAATTAGCACATGGCTATAAAAGCAATTCTCAAATAGCGAGAATACTAACTGAAAATTGGGTTAAAGAGAATTCCCCCGCTCCCGCGCGAATCCCTTC